>NZ_JBQHXU010000005.1:0-288560 GCF_052063305.1 Gracilibacillus sp. HCP3S3_G5_2
GGTCATTGTTTCGTGACGTGACACTCTCTATACTACCAAGGAGGGCTTTTTTTGTGTAACTCCAAATAACCTCATCTAGGGTCAATTTTTCTTATTACAGGAATGCTCCTTTTTTATTTACCTTGGTAATGAACCCACCGCTTAGATGAACCGAAAATGACAGCTGTTAACAGCATGATAACGATAAATAAAATCCATGCCATTGCTGACGCATACCCCATCTTGAAATATTTAAAAGCATTGTCATACAAATACATCACATAAAAGGTTAGCGAGTTATCAGGTGTTCCCTGACCTTGTGTCATTGTATATGGCAAGGTAAATTGTTGGAAAGCCCCTATAGCACCCATTACCAAATTAAAGAAAATAACAGGTGTTAATAGTGGCAATGTTACTTTATAGGTTTTCTGCAACCAGCTTGCACCATCCACTTCGGCAGCCTCATATAATTCCTGAGGAATATCTCCGAGACCTGCTAAATAAATAATTACAGGCTGTCCAATTGCCCATAAAGACATCAATATTAAGGAAGGCTTAGACCATGTCACACTGCCTAACCAATTAGGTCCTGTAATACCAATTACGTCTAATACACCATTTACTAAACCAAATCCAGGATTTAAAAGCCACATCCACAATACTGCTAATGCTACGTGAGGAACTAAGGTTGGCAGAAAAAAAATAGTCCGATAAACCGCCATACCTTTCACTCTCATATTCAACATCATTGCTAATGCAACACCAATGATAATACTTAAAGGCACAAAATAAACAGCAAAATAAATTGTATTATAAATAGATTTCCAAAATAGTCCATCACTCATTAATTGCTTGTAATTAGCTAAACCAACGAATTCGCCAGGACTTAATATGCTGTATGTAGTAAAGCTAAAATAAATAGAAGAAAAGAGTGGGAACGCATAAAATAGAATTAAACCTATTACCCATGGCGAAGCAAATAACCAACCATTAATAGATGATTTGCTGATTTTAGATCTCTTCATAGGAACTTCCAAACTATCCTGTACTAAAGACTGATCAGATTCCTCCATCTTTATCTTCATTTGGACTACCTCCCTTATTTAAGAGATAAAGGAGAAGTGTTACCTTCTCCTTTAGTAACTATTCTTTTAACGCATCTGTAACTTGCTGGGTTACATTTTCTAAATTCTCTTTCGGTGTGCCATTTCCACGGGTTGAGGCTTCCACCGCATCTGCTAATGCATTCCAATAAAGGGAACCTTCTGTCATTACTGGACGAGAATGAGACTCAGGTAAGATATTAATAAATGCAGCAAAAATTGGATCCTCGTTATAGCCTAATGATTCATTAACAGATTCGATAACGGAGAAGTCCCTACTTGTTTCACTGAAAATCCTTTGACCTTCTTCACTTCCAAAGAATTTTAAGAATTCCCAAGCACCTTCTTGATTGTTTGCGCCTTTTGGTATAACCACGGACCATCCACCAGACCATGTCTTGAAATTGTCCCCAGTAGGAGTGGGAATTGGCGTCACACCATAGTTTAAATCTGGAGCAAATTTCTCTAAAGCTGCTACACCAAAGTTACCATCAATTTTCATACTAATTTGACCTGATACAAATGGATCCATGGCACCTGATCCTTGAGAATCTGTGAAACCTGCAATATCTTCAACACCATACTTTTGACCAAACTCTGTCATCCACTCCAGTGCTTCCACATTTTTGGGATGATCTGCAGTTACTTCCATTGTTTCTGGATCATAGAAATCCCCTCCAAATGACCAACCCCAGCTATAAAACCAACCTTGCCCAAACCAGGGAATAAAACCAATTCTTTCAAAACGATTCCCTTCTTTTATCGTTAATTTTTCTGCAGCTTCTTCCAGTTCAGCAATCGTTTTAGGAGGATTTTCTGGATCTAAACCTACTTCTTCAAAATGATCTTTATTATAAAAAAGCAATCGCGAATCGGTGGTTGTTGGAATTGCATACAAATCTCCTTCATAACTAACTTCTTCCCAAGCAAAATCATAATAATTTTCTTGACTTATCCCATCTTGTTCAGCTAGTTCTGTCAGTGGTTCTAAAGATCCCTGAGCAGCCCATGCAGCTACTTCAAATCGGTCAAAATAGGCAACATCAGGAGGATTTCCACCGGCAATGGCTGTTAATAATTTCTCATTTTGGCCCTCACCCTGATTCGCTACATAAGTTGCTTCAATGTTAATATCTGGGTTTTGCTTCTCAAATTCTTCTATAACGTATTCCACCGCCTCACCAGAGGTATCTGTCATAGAATGCCAGAATTCCACAGTGTTTTCATTACTAACACTCCCGCCACTTTCATCATCTGAAGAACAAGCAACTAAAGCCATCACAACCACTAAACAGATACTAAACATTAACTTATTTAAAATTGAATTGCTCATTTTTACCCCCCTATTTTTATGATTATTGAAGTAGAGCTAACCAAAACCAATCTCCCTCCTTCCAAAATATGTATACAATAACATATGTTATATCATTTTAATTCTTTATCATGTAACCGCTATCATCAATTATACATAATCTACCATATGTGTCAATGATATATTTATATGTTTTTATAATAAATAATATATATTCTATCAAAAAACCGTATGAATAGCTATAAATAAACTAATGAAATTATCATAAAGATTTACCACTTCATTCAAACACCATGCTTTTATATATAAAAAAATAAAATGATATATCTTTAATATATAAATATGTCATTTATTCAGAGATATGCAGTCTCTCATAGAATAATAGAAATTTTTTTTCGATAGTCTGTTTAAACAGAAAAAGTTATAAGCGAATTAATACTTGTGCAAGTTCGGAGCTACAATCGAAAAGGAAAGATTTCAGCACACAAAAATAGCTGTTGAGAAATACACTCTCAACAGCCTAAAACTTCCGATTATCTTTATTTCCCAACTTAAAACGTCTATTAAACCGCTTCTTGTTTCCTAACTTTCTTATCTTTCACCAACAAAGATACATATAGTATAATCGCGATCACAATGGATATAGCACCTGTAACATAAATGTAGTTGTAACCTAACATCGATGCAATAAAACCAAAGCCTATCGCACCAACTCCTACACCTAAGTCAAAGAAGGAAAAGAAAGTTGCATTTGCCATTCCTTTTCGGTTAGCTGGTGATTGATTGACCGCCCATGCCTGAAGTGCTGGTTGAACCGTACCAAATCCTAAACCATACAAAGCCCCAGCAACATATAAAACAAAAGAATTTGGCAGCCATGCTAATAATACCATTGCCACCAATATCATCAACGTACCAGGAATAAACACGACAATGTGCCCTTTTCGATCATACAATTGCCCAGCGAAGGCTCTTGTGATCATTAAGAAAATTGCATAAATAAAAAAATAAATCTCAATTCCTGCAATTCCTTCCTGCTCTGTATACAATGGTAAAAAGGAAGCAATTCCACCAAAACAGAACGTTATAAAGAATAACAACAGCGATGGTCGTAATGCGCTTTTCTCCAACACATCAAATCTCGGAGGAACCACTTTTTTCGCCTCAGGATCCACAGGCTTGTACGTAATCTGGCTCGACAACATTAATGCTACTATCCCTAATGACGCACAAATTAAAAACAATGTTGTAAATGAGATGTAACCATATAACGTGAGACCTAATGCCGGTCCGATTGCAAGAGCAATATTACCCGAAAGACCGAAATAACCCATTCCTTCACCACGTCTGCTCTCTGGAATCAAGTCCGTCGCAATAGTACCAGTAGCGGTTGTAGAAAATCCCCAGCCTAATCCCTGAACACAACGCATAATAAACAAAAAGACAATACTTGTAATAAACGCATAGGATCCAATAGAAATAACAAATATTCCAAGACCAATCATGTATACAAATTGTCTTCCTCTAGACTCCAACGCATGACCTGCAGTTGGTCGTAAAAGTAACGCCGAAAATGTAAAAATTCCTGTAATAATGCCAATAAACTGATCACTGCCACCCAATTCTTGGACAAACAACGGTATGGTCGGTAAGGTCATCTGAAAACCTAAAAAGATAAAAAAATTTGCCATACAAATTAAGGCAAAATCCTTTGTCCAAATCTTCTCTTTTTTCATCTGCGATTGACTCACAAGTAAGGACTCCTTTATTTCGATAGTCGAAATATATTATAACGCAAGATACACTTCGATAAAAACATTATGCACCTTCCTGGCGTATATTCATTTGATTTTTTGTAGACACTGGGATATGTAAACATCAAAAAGAGGGTTGTGCAAATATGTGGTGGATTGTCGGCGGTTTACTGTCGTTAATTACATGTATGTTATACTGCTGCCTAGTTGTAGCAGGTCAGTATGATAAAGAAATGGAAAAGTATTTAAAAGGAAAGTAGCGTCTAGAGCGCGACTTCCCTTTTTTTACTTTTATAGCCGGAAAAGCTCCCAAACAAATTTTAATACTTCACTCGCTCCATGCTTTCGCGATTCATGGTCCTTCCACCAATCCCATTCATAAACGTCTTCCCGGACAGGGACAGAAATGACTTCGATATTTTCATCTTTTAATGTTTTGGAAAAAATCCATTTCGCCCGTGCGGAGTGATATTTATTGGTTACGACAATCAAGGTGTCGACGTCCAACTGCCGTAGCAAGGGAATCGATAGTTCTGCTTCTTCTCTCGTACTCGTCACTTCTTTAAAAGAATAAATAGCATCCTCAGGGACATCCAATTCTATTAGATGTTCCGTCATAATTTCAGATGAGTAGGTTTCCCATCCAACAAGTGCCCCGGTGACAATAATGGTATCACTCCATCCCTCATGATAGAGCTTAGCTGCCTCGCTTTCTCGCTCTCCTTTTCCACCACTTAATACTAAAATCGCATCTGCTTTTTTCGGTTGTTGTTCTAATACGATGATTTTATGTAGATTGATCAAGACTATTATGCAAACTAGCAGTAAAAATAAAGGTAATGAAAGAAACAAGGCTTTTCTCCAATCCATCCAGTCACCTCCGCTCTAAAGACGAATCTGCTATTCTAGCTTATCATCCGCACATATGAAATTCCAGCGGCAGGTTGGCTATTTAATATCCCTTGTCGTAATCTACAACATTTACATTCGGTGTACCATTAGCGAGGTAATGTCTGATATTTGGAATAAATATATCACGTACTACACGCTGGTCATAATGTTCTGTTGCTCCTGCACTATGTGGTGTAACAATAACATTATCCATCTCCCATAATGGGCTTTCTACTGGTAACGGTTCCGTCGCAAACACATCAAGACCTGCCCCTGCAATCTCCTCATTTTCCAAAGCATGAATAAGCTCATCTTCGTTCACAATTGGACCTCTTCCAATGTTAATCACAAAAGCGCTATTTTTCATTTGACGAAATGCATCTTTCCCAAACATGCCAGTTGTCTCTTCTGTCAGTGGGAGTGTGATCACGACAAAGTCACATTGAGGTAAAAAGTCAGCCAATTGATCAGGAGTGTACATGTCATCAACATATTCTGCCGGCTTACCAGAATGACGGACTCCGAGAACTTTCATGCCAAAGGCCTTGGCAATTTTTGCCGTTTCTTGGCCAATAGCGCCAACACCTAAAATGCCAATTGTCTTACCATGAATTTCTAGCTTCAATCCCGCATCGTGCCAGGTTTTCTCTTGCTGTTGGCGTACATATGCATGGATTTTTCGAGTTAATCCAAGCATAAGAGCAAAAATTGTTTCAGAAATCGGATAAGCATGCACACCGGTAGCACTCGTCACTATTACATCTTTTTGCTGTAAAGCATCAAGTGGAAGGCTGTTTACCCCTGCACTCCATGTTTGAATCCACTTTAGGCGTTCATTCTTTTTAAGCAAAATCGGAGCAACTGCCCTTTTCCAGTGCAGTACTACTTCTGCCTGAGCCAATTCGTCCTTGATCTTCTCCGTATCTTTGTTTGCGATTACCTCCCAATCCGGTATTTCCTGCTGAATTTCCTTGAGCAAAATATCATCTAAATCCAAGTTAATAACTAATGTCCTTGACATAATAAAAATCCCCCTTCATTAACTAGGTATTAACGCTGCTCTGTATTTTTCCAATGTTTATTTGTAGTTTATCATTTTTTCACTAATAATCCATTGGAAAAAAGATTAAATTCGCCCCTGATTTTTATAAAAATTAGCATCCATTTGATTGTTGGGCATCTTTGTTTATGCTTTCCTAATAAGAAAGAAAAACCGGGTATCCACCCGGTTACTGGCATATTAAACCTCGAATTGCAAAGGATTTGTAGATTACATCTATTTATTCAACAAATCTTTTCTCTCTCTTCTTGAATTTGTTCATTATATCTGTTTTTTCAACAAAACTTTGCTTGCACCCAGAAGATTTGTTGATTATCCTCAAACAATCGATACTAACTTCTAGCATGTCATTGGCTAGAGATGGAAGATAAATGTGAATTTGCCTGCTCCCCATATCGTTCTTCTTCAATCTGTTCTAAAGTTTTCCCCCGTGTTTTTGGTGTGAGCGCAACACCGATCACCATATGAATGATCAAAAATCCTATCATCACAACTCCTGCAATCGCAAAGCTGAGCGTATCCATAATAATTGGTAAAATGAAAGACCAAATAGCAATACCGGTGCGTACAATAAAATACATAAAACCTTGAGCCGTTGCGCGATAACGGGTAATAAATAGCTCACTCGTCCATAATGCATAGAACGCTTGTGCACCAATCCCTGCTGCTGATCCCCATATCACCACAAAGGAGATTAAAGAAATCCAATTCATCGGCATGAAAGTTAAAATCAACCAAGCCACGATTCCCATGACAGCGCCTAAACCAAATAAGAATCTTTGACTTATCTTATCTGCCAATTTCATGAAACCAAAGAATGTTGTCAAAACCGTAAACATCCACAAAAAGGCTTGAAGTAAATTCGCTTGCCCATTCGTTAAACCACCAACATTCTCATAAATATAAGGCATGAAATATCCCATTGCTCCGGCAGTTAAGTTCCAGAACAAATAGATACCGATTAATAAAAAGAGAGCTTGACGATTTACTTTTAAAGAAAAGAGGTCTTTCAATGAGCTCTGTACTAATTTTTGTCCTTTGCGTTCCTGTTTTTTCTTCTCATTATCTTCAGACCAAATCTTCGACTCTGGTAATCCTCGTCTTAAATACCATGTTACAAATGCTACAACAAACAAGTGAAAAAAGATGAGACGCGAACCAAGTAATCCTAATGGCTCTAAGAGAACAGCTAAGAAAAAGGTAATCATTGGACCAATTGACCATGCCAATTGCGCCGCTCCCACTCGTGCTGCTCTTTGCTTAGAGGGTGCTTCCTCTGCAATATATGTCCAAGATACTGGTACTGCTACACCAACTGCTACCCCAGTAATGATGGTACCTATCAATAACATAGGAAAATTTACTGATGCCATGATCAGCAAAACACCAAACATATATACAAGTAAATCATAGTTAAAAACTATTTTTCTGCCAAATTTGTCTGTAATATAACCACCTAATAGCGCACCGACTGCTGCTCCTAGCGCATTCGCACTTAAAGCGCTTAACAAGCCGACACCAATACTGTCAATTCCTAGATATGCTTGCCAAAGTGTAAGACTGCTGGCAGCTGCGATAATTGCTCCAGCCTCGATATAATTTGCCATTGCAATAGCAATCGTTGCTTTCCAACCAGTTGTCACTTTTCCTTTCCCCATCAAAGAACCCCTCCGTTGTATTCGTTTTCATATTTGCATTTCATTAGGGATTAGTCACCGCTAATAACTAGGTGAATAATTATCGATCAATTGAGCCATCTCTAATCATGCTGTTGATCCTCCTAAGTCTCTATGTGATTTTAATATGTTCTTCACTTTATAAAATTAACACCCATATTTTTGGTAATGCTTTCATCTGAATATTACAAAAAAACAAAGGGAAAGTCAATATTATTAAAGAAAAATAAAAACAAAACAAACAATGTTATTTTGTTTTGTTTTTGAAAAAGGAAAAGATAAAAGAATTTTTCCCTCTTTTTAATTTCAAGAATATGTTACTAGCTGAAATAGATGTATATAGTTTTCATATTACTAGCCAAAATATCTATTAAGTTTTACAATATAGGTAAATAGAATTAATACTAAAGTGATAATACACCTCATTTTACAAATAAGCTTTTGCACATTATCCTTCTCCTTCATATCGTAGTATTTGGTGTCTTTTTTATGGGAGATTTAATTAACTGCTCGAAGTAAGCATGTATGTTTATACCAATGAAGGGAGTTGATCATTCTACTTACACGTTAGGAAAATAAGCTATCAGGGTAAAGTGTAATTATATAAAACCGGAGATTAACTTAATTCTTCCCATTAATGGGTGAAGTATATCTCTCAGTTAATAGGGGATAATTTAGTAAACATATAATTTATTTTAAGGAGTAGTATGTTATGAACAATTTTTATCGTGATATGTCCAATCTATATAAGCACTATAATAAAACAGAGAAAAGGGATAATGATGAATGAATTAAAAATCGGAGAACGACTAAGATTATTAAGAAAGTCCTTAAAGCTAACAACAAAGGAAGTTGCAGATCGAGTAAACGTTTCTCAATCGTATATCAGCCAATTCGAAAATAATCATGCCGTGCCTGATGTAGATATGCTATACAAGATATTAAAAGCACTTGATACAGACTTAGCAACTTTTTTTTCTTATACCGAAGAAGATTATCATATTTCAGAGGATTTAGTTCAACTTATTGAAATTAGTAAAAAATTAACACCTGAAGAAAGAGTTAAGTTAACAGAATTTCTTTCATTATTGAAAAAAAAATGAATAGAAGTAACCGTTCATTGGCCAACGAATGGTTACTCCCGCTATCATAAAAGGTGATAATCAAGTATTTTGCTTTTATTCAAATACAACGTTTTCGGTATTCCTTAGGTGTACATCCAACAATTTTCTTAAATTGAACAGTGAAATAACTTTGACTTTCAAATCCGCATAAATGAGCTATTTCGACAAACAAGTAATCCGAATGTTTGATAAGATGTTTCGCTTTTTTTATACGCTCTTCTAAGATGTATTGTTGAATATTTTTATTTGTTTCACGTTTAAATAAAGCGGATAAATAATTTGGATGGCGGCCACAATGTAAGGCCAAATCCTCCAACGCAATTTGTTGAGATAAATGTTCTTGAACATAATTAACAATCATCAATGATGGTTTGCTCAACCCTTTCACTTTATTTTGTTTTATCTTCCTAAAAATAAGTAATATTACTTTTAATTCAAGTTCAACCAATATTTCTTTGTTTATTGGAGCTTGCCGATTCTCTATTTCTCGCACTATCTTTTCTTTTAATACAGCCATTTCTTGTGGGTTACAACCTGCTTCTACTGCTGCTAGCGTTAAATTGGCTACTAAGACTATTAAATTATTTTTCACACATCTATTTTTCGATTGTGCCAATTTTTGAAAGAATTTCTCCCGATATTTTTTATAAAATTCTACTGAGCCCCAATCTCCATTTCTAAATAGCGTCAAAAACTCTACTTCTTTAGAAAAAGAATGACTTATATTACTTTCAGACAGTAAATACTCTTGCCGCAGGTTATTGTTTACTGATAGATATTTTAGATTAAAACTATCATTTATATCCTTCATTTAAGCAATCCCTTCTACTTGATGTTCTATAAGTCGCCTACACTCTATCAAATGACTTTTTAGATAGTAATGATAAAATATAATGGTTTATTTCTTCATTTCTAGTACGAAAGGAGTGACGCCTTACAAAGAAACTTCCTATTACTATTGGATATACCATATACATAGCTAATGTTAGAAAGAAATAGCTATTAACATATGAACTCTTCCGTAATCAGGGTGCTTTCTAGTAACAATTGCTTATGGAATTCAAATAATTTAATGGCTCTTTTAATAAAAATTCAAAAGTTGGATTTCTTCTTATAGAGTATGCTTCAAATTGAATAAATGGTACTAGCATGGCACAGCATATTGCACCAATTGATAACCCGATAAAAAAGGCTAAATACCATAGATAAATTATCCAGTTGGTTTGACCTGTTTTGTTCAGAATGTAGAGGAACTAGTGAGGATATGATAAATACGTGCCTTATCTATTTCTTTTATGATTCGTTTACCATTATCTAATCCTCCTGAATATAATGCATACAGACTTCTTTTATCACAAAAGTAACCTATTGTATCAAATATTATGACTTCAGTTATACTTGATTCACGTATTTAATATGTAAAATCTAGTAGACACCTCCTTGTAATCTTCAATTTGGAATAATTTCTTTATAATTGCAGAGCCTAATGCATATAAATCTAGTACTTTTGTCAAATTATCCCGAATAAGGATGTAATTATATATAAATATATAGTATTTATGGATAATTTTATGACAAATAGTAATAATATGTCAAATAATAATTACTATTTGTTATATTTAATCATGATTAAAGCCTTTCTCATCTTACTTAAGGCCTATTTAACTGTAATAAGATCATCATCCTTGATGAAAGGTTTTATAATATGCTATATACCCCGATAAATTATGCTCTACGTCATCAATACGAGCTCGAAATGAATGGTGACGAATAAAATATCCCCCTGATATTCGGTCGGGTTTCTTGTAGTACATAGCTAGTTCCGGATAAAAATAACCATTTCTTTGATACTCAGCGCGTTTGTGTATAGTATCAAGAAGCTTTTGTTCATTGAAATTTTTTAATAGGTGATCAGACTCTAATTGTTTAATTCTGTTTATCATCTGATATGCTGCTAGAGTCAATTCTAAAAAAGTTGGAAATGTAGTAATACGGTGATAAATGAAATCCAACCTATCATTCACATTTTTCAGACCAAATTCAAAATATTTATCCTCTGGACAATATTTAGTTAATTCATTTGTACAATAACTTAACCAGTGGTCATGATATTTCCAATAGTTATTCTCGAGAAAATAATCAAAAGCCTTTTTCACCATTTTTAAATACTGCTCATTTTCAGTGTGTTGATAGAGTCGCATTAATGCAAATGCTGCTTCTCCATCATAGTAAACAATCCGGTGTTTATCTTTAATGTCCAGGGTAGGAAAGTTCAATACATGATCAAAGGAGCCATCTTTATTTTGCATCCTTTTAATACCTGCAGCCAATTTTTCTGCCATTTTAATATGACGATCATCTTGAAACACGTCAGTGAATTTAGTAATAGCTAAAATTGCTGCAGCATTTCCACCTAGTTTTATCTCAACACCACCTGGAACTTTTTCCAACAGAAACGCTTCTGTATCAGTCTTGCTCGTATCTACACAATTATTAAGTAGGTACTGTAAGCCTCTTATAATTGCTAGTTTCAATTCTTTTGTTGGAAACAATTCATATGTCTCACACATAGAGTAAAGCGTACTGGCATGGCGTAATGTATTATAGTGTTGAATTTCTTTATCAAAACAAGAAAAATACCCATATATAAATACACCTGACTGTTTTGAGAGACGAACTAAATAGTCTCGTCCGCCTTTAATCAGCTCCTCTAGTTCCTTCTTATCTAATGGGGTTAATCGCCTTCCGTTATTCCATTCATCCATGTGTAGCTCATGGCAGTTTTCCCCTTCGATTATATATCCCTTAGTCATAAAGGTATAAATAGACTTCACCTCTGAAAAACTTAACGCTTTTAAATTTGGTCTGTATTTTTTTATGTAAAATTGGAGATTTCTCTCGTCGATATAGCCCCGTTTACTTTTGGGGTCAATTCGGATAATGGCGTTTCCGTTCAATTCCTGTTCTATAAAAGCATACTGAAATTGATTGTCAAAGCTAATTCCATATCTAAAATAATTTTTTTTCGTTTTTGTAATAGATTCTGCAAATTCTATATTATTTTCCTTTTTAATGTGCTTGACTATATCCACTTTCAAAAGTGACGGTTCCCTTGATTTAGCTTGAACATATGTGAAACCTTTGCGCTGAAGTGCTTTCCATGTATTCTGGAAAGAAGTATTTTTTTCCACTAAAACAGAAGCACGTTCACCCTTGTAGCCAATCGATAAAAACAGAATGGTATCTTCTAATTCGTGTAAATCCTCTTTCTCTAGGATAAACTGATATAATTGTTCCATCTGTATGTTGTATTGATTTTTTACATTAGCTTTCAATTTTACCATTATACTTTTCCTCCCTTTTCAGATGAATGTGACTTATATCGTCTAAGAAGCTTTCCTAAATAGTTATATACCATAGTTTTAAAGCAGGGGAGCAAATGCACCAAAGCATTTGCTCCCTAGCTCTTTAATTATGATTGTTTGCGACGTCCAAATATTCTAGCAGCAATACCTGCTAATAGAGCACCAAGTCCTCCTGCAAAGTAAGCCCATGTATTGGTAGCTGTATCTGGAAGTTTGTTACCCCCTGATCCATCACCTTTTGATACAGAAGAGCCTCCTTTGGAAGAACCGCTTTCTACCTCTAGATTGGTATCAGTATCGTCATCCGCTTCAGCGTCTGCGTCGGCATCTGCATCTGCATCTGCATCACCATCAGTAGGATCTTCTGGTACAATAACTGATTCTAGATCATTTACATTTCCAGCTTCATCTACTGCAATGATAGTCAGTATGTCTCCTACTTCAACAGCATCGGCTGAAACAAGGAGTGTATATTTACCAATTTCAGCATCGTAAGCAACCTCAGCAAGAGTTACTATTTCTCCATCACTATTTTCAATATAAATGTCAGCCAATTGCTCACTAGTTTCAAATGAAATTTTATAACCAGTTTGACTGTCACCTTCGATAGTAATATTCTCTATTACTGGTACTTCTATTTCTGGTTCAGTCGGGTCATCACTTCCATCCGATACTGTTACAAATACGGACTCACCTTGATTTCCATCTTCATTTACTTGATATAATTCTACAATCGTACCTGCTAACAAAGGTTCATCTAATTCAAGGGTAAATGGTGTACCATCGTTTGGAATTACTGTAGCAAATGTCTGGAAATCGGGATCTACCACTTCAACTTTACCAATTATTTCGCCATCAACTACCGCATAAATAGTTGCTCCCTCTAATCCAACACCGGTAATAACATCATCACCATCATAGATGTCATTCACCTCTGGAGCAGCTGGATAAATATCGATATCCGCATCCGCGTCGGCATCGGCGTCTGCATCCGCATCTGCATCTGCATCGGCGTCAGCATCCGCATCAGCGTCGGCATCTGCATCGGCGTCGGCATCCGCGTCGGCATCCGCGTCGGCATCCGCATCCGCATCCGCATCAGCGTCCGCATCGGCGTCTGCGTCGGCATCCGCATCAGCGTCCGCATCGGCGTCAGCGTCAGCATCCGCATCCGCATCCGCATCGGCATCCGCATCGGCATCGGCATCGGCGTCAGCGTCAGCGTCAGCGTCAGCATCCGCATCGGCATCGGCGTCTGCGTCGGCATCAGCATCAGCGTCCGCATCGGCGTCTGCGTCGGCATCCGCATCAGCGTCCGCATCGGCGTCAGCATCTGCATCTGCATCTGCATCAGCGTCCGCATCTGCATCAGCGTCGGCGTCGGCATCAGCATCAGCGTCCGCATCTGCATCAGCATCCGCATCGGCATCGGCGTCGGCATCCGCATCCGCATCGGCATCCGCATCCGCATCCGCATCGGCATCGGCATCCGCATCGGCATCCGCGTCGGCATCTGCATCCGCATCGGCGTCGGCATCCGCATCCGCGTCGGCATCGGCATCGGCGTCAGCATCCGCATCCGCATCGGCATCCGCATCGGCATCGGCGTCTGCATCGGCATCAGCGTCAGCATCCGCGTCCGCATCGGCGTCAGCGTCTGCATCGGCATCCGCATCGGCATCGGCATCCGCGTCGGCATCAGCGTCTGCATCGGCGTCAGCGTCCGCATCGGCATCCGCATCGGCATCGGCGTCGGCATCCGCATCCGCATCGGCATCGGCGTCTGCGTCCGCATCGGCATCGGCGTCCGCATCTGCATCCGCATCGGCATCCGCATCAGCGTCCGCATCGGCATCCGCATCTGCATCGGCATCGGCATCGGCATCGGCATCGGCGTCAGCATCCGCATCAGCGTCGGCATCAGCGTCGGCATCAGCGTCGGCATCAGCATCGGCGTCAGCATCCGCATCGGCATCGGCATCGGCGTCAGCATCAGCGTCGGCATCAGCATCGGCGTCAGCATCCGCATCGGCATCGGCATCGGCGTCAGCATCGGCATCTGCATCGGCGTCTGTATCATCAGGATCTTCAGGTAGAATAACAGTGATTGGATCACTTTCATTCTCCGCTTCATCTCTAGCAATAATTACTAGTTCATCACCAATCTCAACTGCATCTGCAGGCACGCTTAATGTAAATGTTCCATCTTCTTCAATAGCAACTGTACCTATTTCATTTCCGTCTGTGTCATATACTGTTACTGTATCTCCTATTTCACCTTCTCCAGACACAACATACCCATCCGTACTGTTTCCATCAATTTCTACAGATCTAACTTCTGGAACTGTTACATCTTCATTAAATGTGATAGTATCGGAATCCTCTAAACTACTTAATAATGCTGTATCAATAACTGAATCACTAATTCCTGCACCATATATAGTAACATCACCGTTGCTAATTCCAGTAGGTTTTGCAATAGTTGCTGATACATTAACTGTTGTAGTACCTAATACTTGAGCACTAGCCAAATCATTAGCAATGTTTACAGTACCATCTGCTAAACCATTTGCCAAATTACTAACTAAAGAAATCGCTTCCTCTTTGAAAGGATCTACTACTATTGTGATTAATTGATTTAAAATGGTACCTACTAATGGAGCGTCTGATGTTACACTAATATTATCGATAGCAGTTAATACGTCTTGTATTGCTGCATTTACTATGTCTTGTACTGCAGTTTCTAAATGATTGCCTAAACCATCAGAGAAAGACACAACAATTGTGCCATCTTCATTCACTGTTGCAGTCACTTGATCCTGATAGTTTAATAGATCTGCTAATGCATTGTTTAGGTTATTGAGATTTTCAATAGCATTACTTAATTCGGCTACTCCATTAACTTCAATAAGACCTGAGAATGGTCCACCACTTACGAAACTATCAATTTCTTCAAGTAACGAAGACGTTAAACTAGTTAGTACCCCAGTTAATCCACCGATAGCATCATCTAATAGAGGTAAATCATCCATTGTTAACGGTAAAACTTCAACAGAAACATCTGCATAATCCTCAACAGTTAGCAAGCCTGCTAATTCTTCTGCATAAAATATAACTGTGCGTTCAGGTCCAATAACTTCAGCATTTATGCCTGTACCAGTAAGTCCTAAATCCAACGTATAATCATCAGCGTTTTCTATTAATTCAGCTGTAACTTCAACATCAGATAATAATTGGACTTCAGCTAAACTAGCAGCATGCACTTCTGATTGAGAGCTTGAAAAATATTTTCCTAAGTACCCATCAATCGTTACCGGTGTTGTAGAAGCTATAAGTACAGCAACTGCAGAAGTAGCAATCATTTTTTTGGTGCTAGACATTCTTTGTCGGTGACGATTATTCATTTTTTTACAAAAATCAATATTCTTTTTACCTTTTGGACGCATCGCTTTTCCTCCTTAAGTAATTTAGATTATGGGTATTTCTTTCTCCTCCCTGTAATTTTTCTTACTTTTAAATAACCCATATCTAAATACTAAAGGGACAATTAATTAGTTAATTTCATTTTTTTAACATTTTTTTAAGTATATTAATACAAATTGAATTTTCTGATTATTTTTTATTTATTTCTACAAAAAATGCAGGTATATTTTTTATAGTAGTACTTTTTAATTATAGTTTCGACATTTTCAGTTAATTGTGGTTGAGATAGAACGACGATAAAAGATAAAACAACAGGAGGAATTGTAATGAGTATGAATATTCTTACAAATGAAATGTTAATTGAACTTTATTATGCCGCAAAAAAGCATAAAGTTAATAAGGAATTTATTAAATTATTAGAAGTTGAACTGAGTAATAGACGAATAAGAATTGATTGAAAAGCTTAATAACATTTTCTATTTCCGTATCAAGGTTCATAAGTAAATTCACCTTAATTTGTTCTCCTTTCTCATTTTATAAATAATGGTTTCCTACACAAATACAATTTAACTTGTCCAAGTTGAATCATGGCTGGATTTTCTTTATCCAGATAGAAAAGGCGATAGCGTTAGTTAAAAAAGCCTAATTAATGATCTCGCTAGATTGCTGGTGTCGAAACGATAACATGGTGACTTAACTGGTGCTAACTCATTGCTTGGCATAGTACTTCAATATGCCTCCTAAGATTCAAATCCTTCTTCTTCTATTCTGAGGGATTAATTAGCACAAATAAATAGCTTCCATTTTGTTTAACCTGTCCAATCACCTTTCAGTGCAATTTATAATGTGAATAAAAAATAATTGACGAAATGAGTCTAATATATTACAATGCTAATTAAGAAAACGTTTTTATTACAATTTAATTATTTCAGGGTGTTACTGAAAAGGCATAACCTGAGTTACTTTTTATTTCGACAAGGTAAAAATCCTTGGAGGGTAAATAGTAGTCTCAGGTTTTTTATTTTGAATAATTTATCTTAAGTGCACTTAACCTAAGGTCACCGCTGAAGGAGTGATTACATGAAACTAAAAAAATCATTAAACAATAATGTTGTCTTGGCCAAGACAGATAAGCATCAAGAAGTGGTTGTTTTTGGAAAAGGTATCTCCTTTAACCTAAAACCAGGTGATGAAATCGATTCAAATAAAATCAGTAAGATTTTCACATTACAAACGAGAGATTTATCCATGCAAATGGCAAACCTATTAAAGGAAGTGCCAGTAGAATATGTGGAAATTGCGCAAAACATTATTGCCTATGCAAGAGAGAAATTAAATATCATGATTAGTGATTATACTTTACTAACGTTAACTGATCATATTAACTTTGCTATTTCCAGATATAAAAAAGGCGAGGAAATACGAAATGTTTTGTTATGGGAGGCTAAGAAATTCTATAAGGCTGAGTTTGAAGTTGGCCTAAAAGCCCTTGAAATAATCAAAGAAAAAACTGGCATAATCTTTAATGAAGATGAGGCTGGATTTATTGCTATGCACCTTGTCAATACCCAAATTGAAGGCAATGAAATTAATAAGACAATTAAGATTACCAAAATCGTCCAAGATATTTTAGGCATTATTAAATATCATTTTAAAATGGAATTTAACGAAGATTCCTGGAATTACGGTAGACTTGTGACACATCTAAAATTTTTTGCTCAAAGAATTTTAGCAAAGGACCGTATGGATAACGATGATGACTTATTCTCACAAGTAAGACAGAAATATCCAGAGGCATTTGCTTGTGTGAAGAAAATCGAAACATATGTATTAAATGGTTATAACAGACAAATCGCTGATGCTGAAATGGTTTATTTAGTGCTACACATCTCTCGTGTTACAAGTCGTGGAAACAATTAAATAGAACAGGGTGTTACCTTAGGGGCATAACCTGTGGTGGTAAAAGATGACCATGTGTAAATGTACATTCATCTTTTACTCCCTCGGTTATGCCTTTTTCATTTTATAAGCTTAGGAGGAAATAATATGGCTGATTATCGTCAATTAGCAGAAGCTATCGTCCAAGGTGTCGGTGGTGAAGAAAATATTGAAAGCCTTTATCATTGTATGACTAGACTTCGATTTAAATTAAAAAATGGAAATAAGTTTAATCAGAGTGAATTAGAGCAATTAGATGGGGTAGTTTCTGCCTTAATAAGTAATGGGCAGTATCAAATCGTAATCGGTAATGCCGTAAAAGAAGTTCATGATACGATTATGAGCTCTTATCAGATTAAAAGTGAGGGCTCTTCCAAACAGAAGGAAGAAGGTAAAAAAGGGAACATTATTGCCAAATTATTTAATGTCATGTCTAGTATTATTACACCAATTGTTCCAGTATTAGCTGGTTCCGGTATGTTAAAAGCCTTACTGGTTATTTTTACTACCTATTTTGGAATGTCGGAAGAAGGCAGTACCTATTTAATCTTAAACGCAGCTTCCAATGCTGTTTTCTACTTCTTCCCGCTCGCTTTAGCAGTTTCCGCTGCAAAAACCTTTGGAGTTAATACGTTTGTAGCCTTGGCAATTATGGCTGCATTATTAGAGCCGAATTTCACTGGGTTAATGAATGAAGTAGGCGACATTGTTGATTTTGCAGGTCTGCCAATCGTTTTAATGGAATATAACGGCCAAATAATTCCCGCAATTTTAGCCATTTGGTTATTCTCTTATTTGGAACGCTTTTTAAACAAATATATACCTTCAGTTATACAAATGTTTGCTGTTCCAATGATTTCATTGTTAATCATGGTTCCTTTAACTGCAGGGATTATTGGACCATTTGGTGTATATACAGGTAATGCAATAGCCGATTTTATTGATTTCATGAGTAGTACAAGTGGCATGTTAACAGGTGCCATAATTGGAGCAGGATGGACATTTCTTGTTATGTTTGGTATTCACTGGGGAATTGTTCCGGCAATGCTTCAAAACCTTAGTACCACAGGGTATGATACGATTCGTCCGCCAGTTGCTGCTGCAACCTTTGCCCAAGCTGGTGTGGCCTTCGGGGTTTTCTTGAAAGCAAAAGATAAAAAATTAAAAAGCTTAGCAATTTCATCTTTAGCACCGGCACTTTTAGCTGGTATAACTGAACCAATCGTCTATGGATTATCAGTCAAATATAAACGACCAATGATTGCCGCAGTCATTGGGGGAACCATAGGTGGTGGTTTTGCCGGAGCGATGAATACTACTGTAATGGCATATGTATTCCCAGCATTAACAACATTGCCAGCATTTATGACAGATACTTTTGGATTCTATATTATTAGTATCTCACTTGCCTTTATCATTACTGCTGTTCTCACCTATATTCTAGGATTTGATGAAGGTGGAACAAAAGAAACGAAACAAACTACTTCATCCAAAGAACAAAAGATAGAGGTAAGTCGTTCAACTGTTCTAGCACCGATTACTGGGGAAGTCGTTCCATTAAATCAAGTAAAAGATCAAGCATTTTCAACAGAAGCAATGGGGAAAGGTATTGCTATCATTCCTGCAGATGGAAAGGTTTATGCACCAGTCTCAGGTGAAGTAACAACATTGTTCCATACCAAGCATGCTATTGGTCTAACCTCAGACGAAAAAACGGAAGTGCTTATTCATGTCGGTCTTGATACGGTCAAATTAGATGGAGAATTTTTTAAAGCACACGTAAAGCAAAACGATCATGTAGAACAAGGACAATTACTATTAGAATTTGATATAAAGGCTATTGAAAAAGCCGGATATGACATCACTACACCGATAGTCATTACGAACAGTGGAGATTACACTGATGTCATCGAGACAGATAAAACATCCATCAACAGCAAAGAAGTTTTATTAACTACTGTTTCTTTATAGTTCTAAAAAAATGGTTATACGGATTCCTACTATATTAGTATGAATCCGTTCCATATTTATAAAGTAAGACGATAAACAGTGGGGTTTTTTGCCCCCACTGATCGATCATTAGTGAAACTAAAAAGGTGGGGAACGAGATGAGCAAAGCTATTAATAATCAGTTTCCAGACGATTTTTTATGGGGAGGTGCTATTGCTGCTAACCAAGCGGAGGGCGCATGGAATCTAGATGGCAAAGGAACAGCGATTAGTGATGTTATTAGGGAAGGAATTGTAGGTGGTACTTTTGACGGTGAAGTATTAGATAATCATTTTTATCCTAGTCATGAAGCGATTGACTTCTATCACCGCTACAAAGAAGATATTGCACTATTTGCCGAAGCTGGATTAAAATGCTTCCGAACATCTATCGCTTGGTCACGAATTTTTCCAAATGGTGATGATGAACAACCTAATGAAGCTGGGCTGCAATTTTATGATGATCTATTTGATGAATTATTAAAGCATGATATTGAACCTGTTATCACTATTTCACATTTTGAAATGCCTTTACACCTAATTACAGAATATGGTGGCTGGACTAACAGAAAATTAATTGGCTTTTATGAAAAGTACGCTAAAACTATTTTCAATAGATATAAAATGAAAGTGAAATATTGGATGAATTTTAATGAAATCAACCATTTCCATACAATCCCCCTAGCAGCTGGAGGAATTCTAATAAAAAATGAAGAAACGAAACTACAAGATATCTATCAAGCATCTCACCATGTCTTTGTTGCAAGTGCTAAAGCAAAAAAATTACTAAAAGAAATTAGCCCTGAAGCCAAGATGGGTGCCATGCTCTCATTAAGTCCCATTTATCCGCACACATGTGATCCGGATACCATATTTGAATCCTATCAATTAAGAAGGCGTTCCTTATTTTATTCAGATGTGATGATTCGCGGACAATATCCTGCCTATGTCAATCGCATCTGGCGAGAACATGATATCGATGTAAAGATGGAATCTGATGACTTACCAATCATCAAAGAGCATACCGTTGACTATTTAGGTTTCAGTTATTATCGCAGTTCCACTCATCTTGCTGGAATGCCTATTTTAGGAAACACTGGTGGCATTATTGGTAAAGATAATCCTTATTTAGAAAAAACCGAATGGGGATGGCCAATTGACCCAAAAGGTCTGAGATATGTTTGTAACGAGATATATGACCGTTATCAAATACCTTTGTTTATTGTAGAAAATGGCTATGGCGGACTAGATACAATCAATGATAATGGAGAAATTATCGATGAAGAGAGAATCGACTATATAAAAAAGCACTTACTACAAGTTCATGAAGCAATCCAAGATGGATGTGAGGTTATAGGCTATACTTGGTGGGGACCGATTGATATCGTAAGTGCGGGTACAGGCGAAATGAAGAAACGTTATGGTTTTATCCATGTCGATAAAGATAATGATGGTAATGGCACCTTAAATCGAACGAAGAAGAAAAGCTTTGAATGGTATAAACAAGTAATTAAAACAAATGGTAAAATCTTATTTGAATAAAGGAGAAGATAATATGGAACATCGAACTAAGTCAGCATTTCCTAATAACTTTCTATGGGGAGCTGCTTCTGCCGCATATCAAGTAGAAGGTGCTTGGAATGAAGATGGCAAAGGGCCTTCTGTTTGGGATATTTTTGTCAGAAAAGAAGGTACCACATATAAAGGAACGAACGGTAATGTCGCTGTCGATCATTATCATCGTTATAAAGAAGACGTTCGTTTGATGGCCGAGCAAGGATTAAAAACTTACCGCTTTTCGATTGCATGGAGCCGTATTTATCCAACTGGGAATGGTGAAGTGAACGAAAAAGGGTTACAGTTTTATGATAATTTGATCGATGAATTGATAAAGTACGACATTGAACCGATGATTACTTTATATCATTGGGATATTCCCCAAGCATTAATGGATCAATACGGAGGATGGGAATCAAGACAAATTATCGAAGACTTTGATCATTATGCGGTAACACTGTTTAAACGCTATGGTGATCGTGTTAAATACTGGATATCTCTTAATGAACAAAATTATTTTGTCAGTTACGGGTATGAAACTGCCTTACACCCACCTGCAGTGAAAGACCGTAAGCGAATGTATGAGGCTAATCATATTGCTAACCTTGCAAATGCGAAGGTTATACAATCTTTTAGAAAATGGGTACCAGATGGTAAGATAGGTCCTAGCTTTGCTTATAAGCCATACTATCCTATCGATTCCAAGCCTGAGAATATCCTTGCTTTCGAAAACAGTGAGGATCTAAACAACTATTTTTGGATGGATATCTATGCTTGGGGCCAGTATCCTATCACCGCATGGAGATACCTAGAAGAAAATAATTTAGCACCAACTATTTATGACGGTGATTTTGAACTATTAAAATCTGCTAAGCCTGATTTTATGGGCGTAAACTATTATCGAACAACAACCGTAGAAAAAAATCCACTTGTAGGTGGAGTAGACATCGGTGTAAAAAATACAACTGGTAAGAAAGGATCTTCTAAGGACTCTGGAGTGCCTGGAATGTTTAAGACAACTCCTAACCCGCATTTAGAAGCGACAAACTGGGATTGGGAGATTGATCCACAAGGATTACGGATAGGCTTACGCAGAATTGCCACACGTTATCAGCTACCAGTCCTTATTACAGAAAACGGACTTGGTGAATTTGATCAATTAGAAGAAGGGAAGATTGTCAATGACGATTACCGAATTGATTATTTAAAATCACATATCCAAGCTATACAAGACGCCATTTCAGATGGTGTAGAGGTTCTTGGTTACTGTGCATGGTCATTTACAGATCTGTTGAGCTGGTTAAACGGATATCAAAAACGCTATGGTTTTGTTTATGTTGATAGAGAAGAAGACGATGAAAAAGATCTGGAAAGAATTAAAAAGAAAAGTTATTACTGGTATAAAGAAGTCATTAAATCTAATGGCGAATTTCTGTAATGATTAGTGGCACTATTTTATAACAAAAAGGACACCAAATTTCGTTTTTGGTGTCCTTTTTATCTACCTAGTACTTGCTGATTTAACGGCATTTGATGATTTGGCTCCATTGGAAGATATGTTTATTATCCTTTTTTATTATACAAATCTTTCTGTTTCCTTCTTGGATTTGTTGATTATCTCGTTTTATTCAACAAATCACTCCGCTTCCCTCAAGGATTTGTTGATTATCTTCTTTTATTATACAAATCCGCCTGCTCACCCATTCGATTTGTCGATTATCTCCATTTATTCAACAAACCACTCCGCTTCCGTCTTAGATTTGTCGATTATCTTAATAGATAATGTCTACCTTTTTCATTAAGTACATAAAGTAAATTTATGATTAGTAGGGGCGTTGAGCACCATAATAAAAAAAGCAAGAGAAAAATCTCCTGCTTTTACCGCGACCTATTAAAATGTAGAAATATCAAATCCGTTTAAGAAGTATGTCACAACGATTAATATTAATAGATATCCTGCAATCGTCCAGTACAGGTCAAATCTAGGTTGCTTCAGATGAACAAAGTAAAGATAGATATGAATAACACCGTATAGCATTAATGCAAATACGTAGGTAATCACAAATATATCTACCATTAAAAATCCGAAAAATAGAATTACCAAGCAAAAGACAAGCGCAAAAGGAATATTGACGATCGCATATTTTGTCAGCAATTCCTTGTGCTCCATTTTTCTATTACCGGTATAAAGTAACAACAGGTAGACAGAAAAATAACCGATAGCAAAAGTAGTAATCCAAGAGAAAATACTCCTGATCATAAACATGAAGCCAATATCAGAAAACATACTTAAAAGTCCATCAAAGCCAAATCTGTAAAAAAGGAAGGTACAAATACCTATTAATAATGATAAAACTAGTAAAATTAATGCACTTGTTTGAATGTTGATTGTTCTACTACTTGAGCTCACAATTGCATGTGGCCTTAAGATCGCATCCTTCAAAATACCTTTTGTCTCTTTTACACTTTCTCCAAAATCGAAGTTTATCGATGAGTTGTCTTTCTTCTTTTTCTCAGTTGAAACGGCTACAGCCTCTCCCGTTTCCTGTTCTACTATTACCTCTTCGTTTATTTCTTCTGTCTGATCTTTTTGCTCCGGTTCTTGAGTATGATTATTTTCCACTTCTTCACCTCTTCATTCAAATTTCTTATCAAAATAAAACCTACCATTAATAGGTAATAACTTCAATAGGTCTTTTCCACCATTTAGTATAAAAGGGAATAGCTAGCCATTTTCCCAATAATGGTCTATTCTGTTTGAATAAAAAACTTACCACAGATCAGATAGATCAAATATGTGGTAAGTCTTATTGTGTTCGTTCATACGCCTATTCATTTTTTGCTATGATAATGTATAGATCATCAGTAGGATGTAGTTTTTTCGTTTCGCGAAAGCCCGCACTCGTTATTTCCTGCTCCATGACTGATGACGAAATTCTAGGATGGTTTACATTGCCTTCCTTCTTTTCAAATTCCACACATACGAAAAATCCTTCAGATTTGAGAACCCTTTTTATTTGATTTAATGCAGTAGACAAATCCTTCAGCTCATGTAAAACAATCGATGCTAATACCATGTCAATCGAGTTATCATTTATCGGCATATCCTCGATCCTGCCTTTCAATGTTTTAACATTTGGTATCTTTTCTTTTGCTACCTTGGAACTTATTAAATCTAACATTTTAGCATCTATATCTAATGCATACACTAAACCATCATGAACGATTTTAGCGGCCGGGATCGTAATATACCCAGTGCCTGCTCCTACATCTAAGATATGATCATCCTTATTAATAGGGAGCATGCGAAGTAGCTGTTCAGGTGGTATATCTCCTCTTTTATTCGGATTATCAAGAAATTCCACTTTTTTGGCGAAATGTAGCATTCCATCAGGACCATACTGATCTTTATTCATATAAACTAACCTCCTTATTATAGTTAAAGAAATGACTGTTCAAAATCTTCATTTATTAAATCAAATACTACCCCACTAGCAACTTTACTTCCCTCACTAGCTGCAACAATTAATTGAGGGAGGGTGAAGGTAGTATCTCCACTTGCATAGAGCCCATCAATATTTGTACGGCCAAAATCGTCTGTTTCAATTCCACCTATCTTATTCATGGTACATCCTAGCGTTTCAGCTAAGGAAGATGCTTGTTCTAGTTTTCCAGCGACAAAACCTCCTTCTCTTTCTATTTCTTTCCCATTTGCAAACGTCACTTTTTGCAAGTGACCATTTTCACCATGTAAGGCTTCTATTTCGTCTTCCATGATCTTGATTTTTTTCTTTGTAAGTATTTCCTTCTCCTCTTTAGAAAAGGGCGTTCTCCCATTTGTACAAACAACTAGGTCTTTACTCCAGTTAGAAACCATTTTGGTTAAATGCCTAGCACGATCACTATCTGCAATTACAACTAGACGGCGATCTTTTAATTCCCACCCATCACAAAATGGACAAATGAATAAGCTCGTTCCGTAAAAGTCGTGAATTCCTGCGATATCTGGTAATACATCCTTGAGACCAGTAGCTAAAATAACCTTTCTTGCATGATAAATCTTCCTGTCATCTATTTCAATCATAAAAGTTCCATTGTCTTTTCTTAAATTTATCACACGCTGATTTTCTATTGATAGATTTGCGTATTTTTTTAAATCTTGCTTAGCCAATTGTTTAAATTCTGAAGGTTTGATACCATCTCTCGTGATAAAACCATGAGATTCCTGGGTAACTGCATTTCTAGGTTTATTATCATCAAATAAAATCACATTCTTTTTAGCTCTCGCAAGTACTAAAGCAGCGTTAAGTCCTGAAGGCCCTCCACCGATAACGACACAATCTACTAACATATTAGTTTTCCTCCTTTAAAATTAAATACATTAAAGACTCATAATATCCATAATTAAGGTAAAAAAATAATGTAATCAGTCAGAAATTATTTCATGATTTTTGACCGCTTCAATTTGCTTTGCGATATCAATAATATAGGTTTTGGCTAATTCATTTTTCATCTTTCTTTCTGCTTCAATCATGACATTTTCTATTAGGCATTCTCCATTGGAATTATCCTGATGTTCCAGTGAACAGCTAAATAAAGTTGTTTCCCCTTCAATAGCATGTATCACATCTAAAAAGGAAATTTCTCGAGAACGTCTTATAATACTATATCCTCCATTAACACCAGGAGTAGATTCAATTAATCCTGCTTTGACAAGCTTCGTCAAAATCTTCGAAAGATATGTCGGCGAAAGGTTTTGGATTTTTGCTATTTGATCTACCCCTACTGTTTTTCCTTTTGGTACTAACGTTAAATAGGCGATTGTGTGTAATGCATAGTTTGTAGCTCTGGAATATTTCATTATTTTTCACCTCATAAAGTATGACTTCTCTCAGCCGTTTTTTTATCACTGTGATGGATATATTAGAGATCTCTAATGTCTATAATTGATTGTAGACTAGAATCATATATATCACAAGTTATTTACTCAAATGCGAATAATTATTACTTTCTATCTTCCTAACTGATCAAAAAAAATTGAGGGTTTCTGATAATTTCCGAGGAAATAATTTAAAAATGGCAAACCTACCTGAACATTGATGACATACTTATTCTGAATTATTCTTTTTGCTGTTTCTAAAGTAGTATTAGGTTCTGTTTCGTGACATTTCTTGCTAATTTTTGGCTACTCTCCACTAATTGGTGTACCTCTATGCTATTATCATATAGTTAAATTTAATAGTTCCTTATACCAAAAAGCTGAGGCTGGGACATAACTAAATAGGTAGAACGAGAGTCCGGACACTCTGAACGAAGCGTAGGCAACATACGCAGACTCCTGTGGGTCAGCTAACTTCGGTCACGTCCTGTGGCCAACGTCGACACTAAATCGTCCTGATCTTCGAAACTCACAAGAGAGCTGAAGATCCACTGTGTGAAGTGTTAGTTAGCTAAGGACGTGCCTACGGAAAGCGAAGTATTTTGCCAAAGCGATATGTGTACTTAGACTTTAATGTTCGGATTTCTCCTATCTAATTACTCTATATTCCAGCCTCAGTTGCACTTTATTTCTCTGGTGATAACTCTATTGCTTGGCGTAACGCTTCGATCATGCTCCCGTCATCGACAATTCCTTTGCCTGCTATGTCGAATGCCGTACCATGATCAACGCTTGTACGAATAATAGGTAAACCAACAGTGATATTCACACCTGCTTCAAGTCCTAAAACTTTAATTGGACCGTGCCCCTGATCATGATACATCGCCACTACGATATCAAAGTCACCCCGTTGCGCTCGGAAGAATAGCGTATCTGCTGGAAGAGCTCCTTCCACATCAATGCCTTCCTGCTTCGCACGTTGGATTGCTGGATCAATTTTCTCTTCTTCTTCCCCATTACCAAATAGGCCGTTTTCTCCTGCGTGCGGATTAATGCCACATACCCCAATCTTCGGCTGTTTAATTCCTGATTTTGAAAGGGTATCATGGGCCAAACGAATGACTTTATATACACGTTCAGGTTCAATACGATTGATTGCATCAATAAGTCCGATATGGGTAGTGACATGAATCACTTTTAACTTAGGAGAAGATAACATCATTGAAAAATCTTTTGTATCAGTTAGTTCGGCTAAAATCTCCGTGTGACCAGGGTATAGATGGCCACCTTTGTGTAGTGCTTCTTTATTTAGTGGCGCTGTACAAATAGCATCAATTCTCTCATTATTCGCTAGTTCAATAGCTGTTTTCAAATATTGAAATGCTGCATTTCCTGCTTCAGCTGAAACTTCTCCAAACGGAAGATCAGCTGGAAGCATATCTAAATCTACACATGTAATTTCACCAAAAGTAGTTTCTGTAAAAGCTGCTTGTTGGTCAATCGTTTTCACTGTTACCTCAGCATGTAATAGTTCTGCAGCACGTTTTAGCATTTTTGCATCACCAATCACGATTGGGTGTGCTTGTTCATAAACCTCTTCATGTTGGAGACTTTTCACAATAACTTCAGGTCCTACACCTGCTGCGTCTCCCATTGTAATTCCGATAATTGGTTTTTTACTCATTACTTAAAACTCCCTTCAATACTTGCATCGCTTGATAAATAGACTGTTGGTTACCAAATGCGCCTGCTTTTGTTACGACTTTAAATTCTTTCTCAGTACCTAGTAGTGTTCCGAGTGGGATTCCTGCTTCCAATTGCTTAATCAAACGAAAACCAATTCCACCTAACTGACGAGCGACATCTTTCGCGGTATCGCCACCTGTTAAAACAAGAGCAGATAGATGTTTACTTTTTGCGGTCACTTCAACAACAATCTCACCAATCGCTTGTGATATTTGTTCCCCGATTTGATAACCAGACAAGTTCCATTCTATTCCGATTTGTTTAACGTGGTCACGCACTTGATCGTTTGAAGGAACATAGACAACAATGTCATTTCCTGATTGAATCCCTTTCACACAGTCTGTGATATATCCTTCTCTTAACGTTTCCCATTTATCCGTAAACATTTGAACGGGATCCAATTCGATAGCAGTAACATCAGCCTGTTCCGCTGCAAACCTCACTTGACGTTGTGTTACTTGCGACAAACTTCCACAGACCGTCATTACATGTTCAGATATAGTATGCGAACGTGCTTCCACCTGTTGGCCAATCCCTAACACCTCTGGAAGAGCCTCAGCTAAACCTGCTGAACCTGCCCAAATAATGTTCTCAGCAATACTTACTATCTTTTGCGCCATCTCAAGTAATTCTGCTTGTGATTCCGCGTCACAAACAACATACTGAATATTTTCCTGGTTAAATGATTGTAATTTTTCAAATAAGGCTGAGCCTTTTATATCTTCTTTTGTTAATAAACCTACTGTTTCACCAATCTCGTTTTCTATCAATCTTGGTATAAACGATTCTTTAACTGGATGTTTTGGATCTTTGGCAGCTTCTGTGTCTGATAGTTTTACACCGTTGACAAAATGAATCCCGTCCTTTGTCGTTCTCCCATATGCAGGAAAGGCAGGAGCAATAATAACAAACTCTGGAGCAAACACTTCTGATAGCACTTTTAGCTCGGTGCCAATATGTCCCCTTAAGGTCGAATCCATTTTTTTGTACACATAGCGATAACCAGCTTCTTTCAGAAATAAAGCGGCTTGTTTGGTTATCGACTCTGCTTCCTGATTCGATAAAGCTCGGGAATTAGTATCAATGACTAATCCATCATCTAAATCATGTGTGTCACTAGGAATATCAAACAAAACAGAAGTATTAATCCCTTTTTCCGTTAATTGTACGCCACTATCATTTGCACCTGTCAAATCATCTGCAATAATTCCAATTAATCTATTCATGTTGATCCCTCATTCTTTCCATTTTAAACTTATTCTTTAATGGCATAATCTTCTGGTAGACGTACTCCTTTTTTCTCTAAGCGTTTTACTAAAAAGGCTATATATAAAGGTAAAAGAACGGCTGATGTTACGGTTGATGCTGCTACCTGCACAGTTGCAATATCCACATTCGTTGCAAAACTAGCACTTGCAGCTGCTATTGCTGCAGGTGTTGCCACCGCATTACCAGCTGTAGAGCCTTCTGCTGCACCAGTAATTGGGTTCCATTTTAATGCTTTAAAGACAAAGTAGCCAACAGTTCCTGTAACAAATACAGTTAACAAACCAAGAATAACTCCTGATAATCCACCATCGATAATGCTTGCAAAGTCAATTCCCATACCTAATGAGAATGCAAAGAATGGAATTAACATGGAACTTCCTTTATCTAAAAACGCTCTCATCTCTTCATCTAAATTACCAAGCACCA
Source organism: Gracilibacillus sp. HCP3S3_G5_2 (assembly GCF_052063305.1). Classification (NCBI taxonomy): domain Bacteria; kingdom Bacillati; phylum Bacillota; class Bacilli; order Caryophanales; family Bacillaceae; genus Gracilibacillus; species Gracilibacillus sp. HCP3S3_G5_2. The sequence goes on from NZ_JBQHXU010000005.1 coordinate 29,491, forward strand.
TACCAACAATGATTGGTAGTAAAACCGAAATAAAGGAGATGAATGAGAACATTCCATCAACAAATCCCATTGCACCAAATATAGCTAACGCTACCATGGTAAAAAATGGTCCATCATTTAAAGCAAGTAATGAATAGGCTGCTCTATCTGTCTTATCTCCATATTGACCTACCATTGCTACGTAAAGTCCTCCGTTACTATTGGTCATCGCTGCAATAATTGCAATTGGGGCCAGACCTAACCATAACCCGTTGTCCCCAGCGAACATGTAAGCGATTAATCCTACTGCAGCACCTACTACCCATTTAGTTGCTAATAATGTTGCACCTTTTCCAAGACTTACTCCTACGCTTCTAAAATTAATTTGAGCACCTGTACATAGTAAGAATAGCGCGATTAATGTACTCGATCCATCCACAAATAATGCTTGTGTAAAGTTACCAATTCTTAATAAATCAGGTACAAATGTGTTTAATATTGCAGCAAGCAATAATGGAACAACCATCATACCTCCTGGTATTTTCTCTAAAGTTGCTTTTATTCGCATTGTATTTCCCCCTCTAGTTAAATATTCAAGCTCTATTTTGCAACACAATACCTAATGTAAACCGTTTACAATTTTGATTATATAAAACATCAATAAAAAACGCAACACTTTTTCTACAAAAACCGACTTATTTTTATCCGTATTAATAAAATGTTTTATTTTGCGACACAAAAAAAAGACTTGGTATTGTTACCAAGTCCTTTACTATGATTTTAATTTTCTCCATAACGTCGATCGATTGATCCCTAGGCGATTAGCTGCCTTAGATTGATTATGATTTTCTTCTACTAAGACGGCCTTTATTATTTTTTGTTCAATCTCCTTTAATGTTCCTTGCAGGGATAGTTCGTTCTTCTCTTCTTTTGCATATTGTGTCAACAATTGTTTGACTTGAGGCTGTTCAATATAATTTCCGTCTGATAGCATCGTTAATTCACGAACAACCTGTTTTAATTGACTGAGATTACCTTTCCAAGTAAATTGTTGCATTTGTTCCACAGCATCTTCTTTCATTCCCAATGTCTCCAGCCCTTCACGGGTATGGAACTCTGTAGTGAAGTAATCGATATATGCTTGAATATCTTCTTTTCTTTCCCTTAACGGTGGAATATGTAACGGATATTTCCCAACCTTTTGATAAAGCACATCTGAAAAGTTGTTCTCTGTAACTAAATGATCCAAAGTCTGATTAGTCAATGCAATTACTTTTAAATGGGTTAAAGAAGAAACGACTAACTCAATAGCTATCGATAACTCTCCAGTCAATTTGTCGATATCTTTTATTACCAGTGTCCCTTTATCTAATCGATTTATTTTACTAGTGATCGTTGTTATTTCCTTATCCTTTAGCTTTCCACTGTCGATTAACATAAGAGGGGCATCTTGTCCAAATCGCTGAAAATGTATTTCTTTAGCAAGGGTAAGCTTTCCTACACCAGGTTCACCTACTATACACATTGGCTCATCTGTATATACATAATGGCCAAGTTTTTCTCTTAAACGATAAGCAAAGGGACTTTCCCCAAGAATTGGTGCATGACCTAGATTATCATAGATGGTAATCGATTGTATTTCTTTATCCAATACAGAGGAGTGAAAAATCAAGCCGACAATTCCTTCACGTTGATTAACAACAAATGCTTGCACATCATAGTGAAAATCCTCTTCTCTTAATTCTGTCCAATGTGTACCTTCTCCTACTAGTACACGCTGCATTAATTGGGTAATAATGGGAGATTTAACGATTTGTCGAAATTCGATATCCTCTTCAAATTTAACATTTTTTTCGATAATATTTTGTTGTTGATCCAATAACACAATTGGAAATGGAGTATTCGTGAAAGCATGTTGAAGGTAACTGAAATGACGGTTTACTTTATGAAAAAAATGATAAACACGCTTGCCTTCCTCGATGGCATCCAACAGTGCTTCCCTTCCAGATGCTATTAATACACCACGCAATCCAATTTCCTCGGCAACGTTAACCGTGATAACATCACCAATCACAACAGAATAGTTGTCTTGCTTCAATTGTTGTAAATGGCCTCTAACTTCTTTTCTATCTTTAATCGTAATCATTTTTACATCAAAATCTAAAATGTTGCAAATAGTATTAGCTCCTTCTGAGATATTAGAATAACCAACTAATGCAACGCCACCTTCTAGCCCGCGCAAGAGAGTGAACACTCGAAGCATATCATAACCAGTAATATCGATATGAACGACAGGTATGGAGATTTCATCCTGAATCATTGTCGCTGTTCCACCTCGACTAATCACTAATTGATATCCTTGTCTTTCAGCTTGTTTTGCTTTTCTAACACCTTCTTCTAAATTTCCTATGACAACATCTAATTGAACATCATCTGGAAGAGCTACTTTTTTCGCTATTTCAGCTAAACCTGAGTACGGTGCAATCAACAGTGCTTTAATCATTTCTAACCCCTCACTTGTTGCAAATTTCAACACTATAATTATGCCACAGATTTTCAAAAATGTCATCTTTGGACTTAAGCCTAACTTGAGAGTACAAGTAAGGCAAAGAAAATTGGCGAGAAACAACCTCCACTAATTTATTTATCTGTTTTCTTCTAATTGCTTCATTTTACGTAAAGATCCCCTAAAATCGACAGTGTTAAATCCTAATAAAAAGATTAGTGCAAACAAAATATAAATAACCCCGACAAGAAACGAGCCTTGCAAGGGAGAAAGCCATTCCATTAAAAATCCAGATCCTATCATAGCGATACCCATCGAGCTGTTCTGGAACATGGATAAAGTTCCAAAAAGAAAACCTCTTTTGGAAGCAGGGAGTATTCTCATCAGCATCGAATCAAAGCAAATATTACTTATACCCCCGACAAAAGTAATGAAAATGGCGATCAGCAATGCTTGCCAAAAAAAGAAGGATTGGCTAAGTAATAGATGACCTACTCCCTCCAGTAAAATCATCCAAACTCCAATCGCAATGTACTTGCCTCGAATCCATTGTACGATCCAGGAACTTAGTACAAACCCTAGCCCTAAAGCAGCATAAATAAGGCCAACTCCTATATCACCTTTGTCAAAAATATCTAATGCAATTAAATTAAATATCACGTTATCAACACCATTGGCCAGTGGCATAAGAAGCATGACTATCAAGAACATACGTACAAGTGCAATGGTAACTATCCAAAACCCACTTTCTTTAAAAGAAGGTTTTAGCGCATTATTGTAAGAGCTAGAACTAATGTTGCTTTTGGTTAAGCACCACATTATTATGGCTGCCCATAAAAGTAATAGTGCATGAAAACAAAACAGTACCTTCACATCAGTAACAAAAGCAATAACACCTCCTAAAAGGGAGCCAAAAACCAATGTTATACCAACGATATTTTGCTCCAACCCATTTACAGCAGATATATTTTTCTTTTGCACAATATCAGGAATAATCGCAAAACGTACAGGTCTATAAACAGCCTCGCCACTAGCGATAACGAAAGTACTGAGATACAATAATGATAATTGTTCTGTAGATGCTGCCCATAATGGAAGCAAGGCAAATGGCGTTCTGAAGGCATCTACCCAAAATAAGAGCTTTGCCTTATGAAAACGGTCAGCTAAATAACCACTTAGCGGAGCGAATACGATGGTGGGTAAGACAAGGAAAGCCATTAATATCCCTAGAGCAATTCCTGACTCCGTTAAGAGGTAAAGCAGTGCAAACGAGCCGACTTGAGCGAATCGCCCTCCCATTCGGTTCAACACCGAGCTCCAGAAAATAATCTGATATGTAGGCTCTCTATTTAATAATGAATATCCAAACATAACTTGTCCCCCACAAACAAAGATTAGATGCTTATCTAATTAGTTTCGCGAAAATAAGGACCTGATTACACAGGCCACATTTCTTTTGGATTAAGCTCATAAACACCATCTTGCCGATACATAAATTGAGTCATCACAAATTCACGTCTGATCGTAGCAAAATCATCATGAAATTGTTGAATATGTTCATTGATATCTTTCTCTGAGTACAAAGTCCCGTGCTTTAATCCACGAACCATATACTCTAAAAGAATGTTTTTCTTTTTCCTTTGTGCTGGTATCGTCTTTAATCTGCCAGTATTGTCGATAAAATTTCGAATAACCTTTGTCTTTTCTTCTTCACTAACCTGTAGACTCTCATTTGGGTCTTCACCTATTCGGGTGATTGCTTCAGCCATTCGTGTAAGCTTCTGTTCATTCAAATAAAAATAAATCGTATTCTTATCACGCCGTTGATATACAACATCAATTTCTTTAAGCTTTGCTAAATGATGAGATATTGTAGGAGGCTTCAACCCTAATTTTCCTGCGATTGCTTGACCGTGAAGCGGCCCTGATTTTAATAAGTAAATAATACGGATACGAGTTTTATCTCCAATGGTTTTATGAAAATGGACAATTCTACCTAACTGCATACATATCCCTCCGATCTAATTAGATTATAATCTAATTAGATATATATTAAAAGAGTTTTGTTAAAATATTCTTTTAAAGGTGTGAAATAAAGTGATTCAGTGTATACAGTTACTCGATAGATTCTAATTTTAAACCCCTTTTCTTTTATAAATCTTTCCTTCCATGTATATTCTAATGATATACTCGAAAAAAAGACTTACATATATTAAATGAGCTATCAAAGAGAACAGTCGAATAACAAAGGAGGAAGCTAGCCATGACAAAAAACGACAAAAAGGAATTATCACTGGAACAACGTGATGAATTACTCGAAGTGTTAAAAACACGTTTTGAGAAAAACATGGATCGCCATGAAAGTCTCGAATGGGCGAAAATCCAAGCAAAGCTAGAAGCTAATACCGAAAAACTGTGGTCACTTAATGAAATGGAAAGAACAGGCGGTGAGCCAGATGTTATCGGTTATGACAAAAAGAAGGACGAGTACATTTTTTATGATTGTTCAGCGGAAAGTCCTAAGGGGCGCAGAAGTGTTTGTTACGACCGTGAAGCACTGGAGTCAAGAAAAAAGCATAAACCAGAAAATAGTGCTGTTGATATGGCAGCTGCCATGGGTATTGAACTTTTAACAGAGGAACAATATCGAGCATTACAGCAACTGGGGACTTTCGATTTAAAAACATCAACATGGGTGCAAACCCCTTCTAAAATAAGAGAACTTGGCGGGGCTCTTTTTTGTGACTGTCGCTATGATCATGTCTTCGTATATCATAACGGCGCTTCCTCTTACTATGCTTCCAGAGGGTTTCGTGGATCACTAAGGGTTTAGTTATGATCCGTGAGCGTCTTACAGACGTTTAGCACCTTGATAAACAATATCACTAAGTAAATGTGTCCGTTTTTTTCGCTCCCAAAAGCTACATGCATAATACGATCTATTTATCCCACTGAACAAGAATTGCAAGTTGCTTTGGTTGGAAAATCAATAGGAGGAATGATGATGAAACCACGAATTACTGTAATTACATTAGGTGTAGATGATTTGGAAAGATCCTTAACATTCTATCGAGACGGATTGGGGCTGCCGACAGAAGGGATAGTTGGTAAAGAATTCGAGCATGGTGCTGTGGCCTTTTTCGACTTATTATCAGGTATAAAGCTGGCTATTTTTCAGCGAAAAGATATTGCACATGACGCTCAAATTAATCAGACCGCCCCTAGTCCTACTGAATTTACTATTGGCCACAATGTCGAAAGTAAAGAAGAAGTTGACAAAGTAATGGAACAGGCAAGGAATGCCAATGCAGTTATAACTGTCCAACCACATGAAACTTTTTGGGGTGGTTACTCTGGTTACTTTCAAGATCCAGATGGCCATTTGTGGGAAGTAGTATGGAATCCACATTTGGAGATAGAGTGAGACTATATCAGTGGGAGTTCTGGTCCCCGCTGATCATTAGCAAAACTGATCAGAGGGTTAGCGTTGTAAACGAATGACTCATGTGTGATTGTGAAGGTGTGGATAAAGAGTACAACACTTTTTTAAACATACAGATTCTTTTTGAACAAATCTTTGAGGAACCGTAGGGATTTGTTGTTTATCTCTGGTTATTAAACAAATCCTCTCGCTTCCTTCTTCGATTTGTTGTTTATCTTCTTCTAATCAACAAATCTTTTCTGTCTCAGTTAGATTTGTTGATTATCCTATTTAATTAACATCTTCTTGCTACCAATTACTTTCTCCTCTAGCGCTTGCTGTCAGATAAGTTTTTAATTGATTCTTGGGTAAAAAAATTTATAGAAAGACGTCATCAGGCCTGGTTATGTTGAAAGCACAGAATGCCCCACCATCATTAGGCGATGACAATGAAGCAATTTAATAAGATTACTGATAGGCAGGCAGCCATTCTTAATTTAGTGTGAAATCGTCACCGAGAATTTATATTGGTGCATGAAAATCTATAGTCTAGAGAGAGTTGTTGATTTCTGATCCTTAAATACTAAAATCAATTCTCCAACTCATCCAATTTTGCTACTCTTCTTCTAAAATCTTCATCAGTACTAAAATTCGCTTTTAAAAAGGAACGAATTAAGTCTTCTACTAACCATTCCGAGACGATCTTCCCGCCAAGACACATCAGGTTCACATTGTCATGTTCAACAGATTGATGTGCAGAATAAGTATCATGACATACAGCTGCCCTAATTCCATTTATTTTATTACCAGCTATAGCAGCTCCAACCCCTGTACCACAAAAAGCTATACCTCGGTCACATTCTCTCGTAATTATTTTTCTACCCATGCTTCTAACTATATCCGGAAAATCTACTTTTTCTTCTGTGTAACACCCTATATCTACTATTTCACAGCCCAAACTTTCTAAAAAAGGAATCATCCGTTTTTTCAGTTGAAAACCACAATGATCACTTCCAATCACAATATTCAAGCTAACATCACCTGCCTAAAAGGGAATCTCATTCTATTATTCTATTTCCTTTGATGACTCTCTAACTACAAGCTCAGGTTGAAAAATAATATTTTTAATAGTAGATAATTCTTTTGATTTTATCTCTTTAATGAGAAGCTTTGCTGATTCTTTTCCTATATCATATGAAGGTTGCTTAATAGTAGTTAACGGAGGGTAAATATGCTTTGCCCAGATCGTCTCATCATAGCCTACAATCCCGATTTCACTGGGTACTTTTTTATCCAGTTTTTTCAATGCCTCTATTAATTCAAGCGTTAACATGTTGTTAGTAGAAAAGACTCCATCTATCTTTGGATGATTTAATAAAAATTGCTTAATCTGCTTGTTTGCTCTTCTTAGGTTTTCAATCTCTAATATATAAAAAGAATCATCCGTTAAACCATAAGAAACAATAGCCTCTTGATAACCTCTAATTCTTTCTTGCCAAGTACTAATATTTTCATTCTTATAGGTAATCGCCAATATATGCTCCCGACCGCTTTCTAGCAGGTGATTAACTGCCAAATAGCCACCTTTCACATTATCAACCACTACATTGTTTGCATGGAGGCCAGGGATTTTACGATTAATGACAACCAGCGGGTATTTATCTGTAACTAATTTATTATACAGGGATTGATTTCTAACTGTTGGGTTAATAACTATTCCATCAACTTGTCTCATCTGAAACTCTCTAATATATTGTTCTTCAAGCTTTGGGTCACCATCTGAATTGCATATCATTAAGTTATATCCTTCATCTTTACAAGTATCTTCAACACCCTCTAATACCTTAAACCAAAATTCGTTACGAAAATTAGATAATACGATACCAATTACGTTTGTTTTCATAGATTTTAAACCTTTTGCTAGTGCATTGGGGCGATACTCTAATTCCTCTACAACTTTTAATACTTTTTTAATTGTTTCAGGAGTGTTGTGATCATAGTTACCATTTAAAATCCTTGAAACAGTCGTTTTCGATACTCTGGCTTTTTCAGCAACGTCAGCTATTGTCACTTTCATAGCTATCACCATTTTCCAATTTTATAAATTCTATTCTATTTTTACCATAATAATGCACACATAGGTTTATCATATCATATTAAATATATTCCTTCTAAATTATCCCTTTAGCCCACCAGTGGTAATTCCTTCGATTAAATACTTCTGGAAAAATATAAACACACCAAACAAAGGAATTAATGATAATGTAGACATTGCAAACATCGGTCCCCATGCACTCTCACCGGCGGAGTCCAAGAACATTCTAAGCCCAAGTGCCACTGTATATAACTTAATATCGCTAATGTATAATAATTGACCAAAGAAGTCATTCCATGTCCAAATAAATGTAAAGATCATGGTGGTTACTAAAGCTGGAATAGATAATGGCAAGATTAGGTACCAATATGTCTTTATCCTTCCGCAACCATCTATCTCTGCTGCTTGCACTAGCTCATTTGGAATTCCACGCATAAATTGCACCATTAGAAAAACAAAGAAACCTTCTACCGCAAAGAACTTTGGTAGTATCAGCGGATAATACGTATTTACCCAGTCTAAATAGTTAAACATTATATACTGAGGGATGATGGTGACATGAAAAGGTAGCATGAGGGTTATAAGCATTAACGCAAATAAAATAGGTTTAAATGTAAATTCTAATTTCGCAAAGGCATATGCTGCCATTGAACATGCCACTACATTGCCAATGATCGCTAAAATCACAATCAATAGAGTATTGCTAAAAAATAGGCCGAAAGTATATCCAGATATTCCTGCCCAGCCTTGGGTGTAATTATCAAATGTCCATTCTGATGGGAGAAAAGATACCGAGTTAAAAATTTCAGTAGGATACTTAAATGAACTGCTTACCATCCAAAGCAAAGGATAGATCATCACGATCCCCAACATAATGACAAAGCAATGAATAGCTAATTTACTTATCTTCCTTTTTTGCTTGGATTTACTATTAGCTTTTAGTGTATCTCTCGCACTAATTTCCATTTTTCATCACCTCTAGCCCTCATAATATACCCACTTTTTAGATGTAGCAAAGACGATAGCAGTTGCAATTGCAATAGCTATTAATAATACCCAAGCCATAGCTGATGCATACCCCATTGCAAACTGTGTAAATCCTTTTTGGTAAAGATATAACGTATAAAACAAGGTTGAATTTAGTGGTCCACCTGTTCCACCACTGACAATATAGGCCGGTGTAAAGGCCTGAAATGCTCCAATAATTCCCATTACTAAATTAAAAAAGACAACGGGTGTAATCAAAGGTAAGGTTATCTTAAAGAATTGCTTCAATGCACCTGCACCGTCAATTTTCGCAGATTCATAAAGTTCTATTGGCACTTGTTTCAATCCTGCTAGAAAAATCACCATTGAGGCACCAAATTGCCAAATCATTAAAATTATCAAGGTGTAAAGAGCAGTGCTTGGTGTTGATATCCAGTTTATTCCCTCAAACCCGAACTTATCTAAAATATTATTAACTAAGCCGTTTCCTCCAAAAATCTGTCTCCAAAGAATCGCAATAGCTACACTGCCACCAAATAGTGATGGGACATAGTAAACAGCTCGATACACCCTCAATCCACTAATTCCTTTATTTAACAGAACCGCTATAAATAAGGCAAATGCCAACTGTAAAGGGACTCCTAAAAACACATAGGTTATGGTAACTTTTACACTTTCTAGCCACTTTGGATCTGAGAAAAGCGACACGTAATTATTAAACCCAATCCAAGTCGGCGCATTGAACATATCATAACTAGTAAATGAAAAGTAAAGAGATGCTCCCATTGGTATAGCAGTTAATGTTAATATTCCAATTAACCAAGGAGTTAAAAACAGATAACCTATCCCATTGTCTTTCCAAAACAATTTGAATTTTCCCATAGTGGATACTCCTTATTGTAAAAATTCTAATAGCAAATAAGAAAAGTATGTGCCCGCTAAACGTAAGCTCACGTTTTTGACGCAGCGTAGACAACCCTTTATAGAATTCCTTTCCATGTTATTACATGTGATATAGAAGAAGCAGATTCAATAAAGGTTTTTTTCTCGTCCATTCGCTTTTTGACTTAATTGAACCTGCTTTTTCCCACGTAAAAGGAATTTATTCTCCCAGTATGCTTTTTGCCTCAGTCATAAAGTCTGTTACAGCCTGCTCTACCGACTTTTGTCCAAATGCTATGGCTTCTGCATTATCAGCGAATAGAGTTTCTACTTCATTGATACCTTCCGGAGCATACGAAGCTGGTTCTGATAACTCCACCGTATTTTGAATATGTTCTACTGCCCTTTGCTCAGGAGGCGTAAGTTCTTCTATTACTAGGTTTGAAGCTTTCGTACCTGCCGGAGGTCCTTGTTCTGTTTTAAATATTTTGACAGCTTCTTCATTATTTATAAAAAAATCAACAAATTTTGCTGCTGCATCTTTATGAGGAGAAGCTTCCGTAATACTTAAATAAGCACCTTCGATATATTCCCCATTAGGTCCACCTTCAATTTGTGGATGACGTACAATGTTAATTTCACCTTCACCCATTTGTTCTTCATACAAGTACATTTGGTTAGCCGGCAATCCAAGTAATGCTACTTTTTTCGTTGCAAACATGTTTGCTTCTAACGGTAAACCTTCATATTCATTACTTGTAGCCGCATCAGGAATGACACCATCCTGTCTCATTTGATCCCACATTGTCCACCAATCTGTCAATACTTTCTCATCAAACCCTAATTTTCCATCTCCGGTGAAAACATCTTGACCACTTTGACGTGCAAAGTATCTAAACCTTGGTTGTAGCTGTCCACCACTCCCATCCTCAACAGCCCAACCATCTTCACCCATTGCGTCTTTAATTTCATATGCTTTCTCGACAAATTCTTCCCAAGTCCAATCATAGTCAGGATAATCAACACCTAATTCATCAAATACGGCTGTATTATAAACATATCCCGGCATCGTAATACCTTTGGCTACCATGACAATTTCTTCACCAACTTTACCACTATCTAGAGCTGCATCAGGAAAATCAGATAAATCTACCTCTCCGTTCTCCACCATATCATTCAAAACATGTAATGCACCTCTACGGGCATAGTCTGATACATAAAATTGATGCATACTTACAACATCTGGAGCATTTCCACCTGACACCTGTGTGGTTAGTCGATCCCAATAATCATTCCACCCTCCAAATTGTCTATCCACTTTTATATTTGGATACGCTTCTTCAAATAAATCAATAATTTCATTGTATTTTTCATGTCGTCCCGTATCTCCCCACCAAGAAAAACTTATCTCTATTTGCTCATCAGACGCATTTTCTGAGCCATCAGATTTACCCTCATCGGTTTCTCCCGCATCTTGATTACTTGAACAACCAATTAGCAACAAAAAGGCAAGCGCTATCATTGAAAACAACAATAAACTTCTTTTCATTGTTTTGACCTCCCCTTTTTCATTAATAGCTAGTAACAAAGGTAACTTTTAATAAAAGAATGGTAGACTTTCAACCACCTCCTTCTTTAGTACATACAAAGAATCTTTTTTAATCCACGATACAGAATCGTTTCACTTAGAACTTTATCTGAACAATACTTTTACTAATTGCCGAAAAATCTAATTCACCATTTTCTTGTTGGACTGATTTATATAATTGTAATGACAAAGATGCTAATGGTAACACCGATATTCTCCCCTCGTCTACCGCTATCTGTACGTCTTTCTTCATTAGATTCAACTTAAAACCGGGCTCAAATTGTTCGTTCATGATAGAATCAAGCTTATTCATAAACATCCACGATGCTCCTGAACTATTCCCGATTACTTCCTTCAGCATGTTTATATCAACTTCCAGTTCCTTTGCTAGACTAATAGCTTCAGAAGTGGCAATCATATGAATGCCCGCCAACATTTGATTGATCGCTTTGATCGCATTCCCCGCTCCAACTTCACCAACTAAATATACATGCTCCGCTAGGACATCTATAACTTCTTCTACCTCAATCAATGTTGACTGATCACCACCTGCCATTACGGTTAATGCACCTTGTTCTGCCCCAATTGTTCCGCCACTGACAGGCGCGTCTAACACACGTACTCCGTGTTCTTGATAGACGGCGTTAAGCTTTTTGATAGCTTCAGGTGATCCAGAGGTCATTTCTATTAAAATAGCATTCTTTTGGAATGCAGCTACCACATTTTCAGCAAGTAATACATCATTCAATTCTCTATCTGTTGGCAAAATCGAAATAACTACTTCGCTGTTCCGAATTACTTCCTCCACACTAGAATGAACGTTTGCACCTTGATTCTCTAGTAATGCTACGGGTTTTGGAGTTCTGTGTTGTGTTACATGTAGCGTAAACCCTTGTTTCAATAGGTTCTGCGCCATTGGTAATCCCATAGCTCCTAGACCAATAAATCCTATGTTTTGCATGATTATTACCTCCGCATTCAAAAGCAATTTACGATAAAAAACCATTACTTAACAGTATCGTCTAACTCCCAACCTAATTTTTCATATAATCTTTTCCGTCCTGCTTTATCACCTGTTAACTCTTGGTGTGCATATTTCGCTACTTCTTTGGCGTACTTACTCGGTACAACCACTACCCCATCGCCATCTGCAACAACTACATCATTTGGATAAATTGCAACGCCTCCGATCGCAACCGGAATATCTTTCTCATAGTAGCGAATTCGCGTTTGGTCCATCCCTTGCGAGACAAACTTCGACCAGACCGGAATTTTCTGCATGATTACTTCATCTGTATCACGAATACCTCCACCATTGGTTAGGTAGCCTACCACTCCTTTATGGAGATGATCCAACGTATTATTCGAGCCCAAGATACCAACATCTGTACCCGCTACATCCATGACAATAAAGTCGCCTTTTTCAATATCATTGGCCCATTCATCGTTACAAACTTCGCTGTAATACCACTTCACCCACTTCGTATATTCATCCCCTGTAACATTTGGAACTGGTCCTTCAAAAGGTAAATATCGTGCTGTTCTTGCAATACCTACCACTTTTGTCCGGAACAATGGGCGAATACTATGGTCAACTGTTCCATAGCCATGCAGTCCAACCCAATCCATCCCGTCACGTACATCTGTCACGCGTAAATCTTTATACAACTCCAAAATTTCCTCTCGGTTTACTTCACTCATCTTTTATTCGCTCCTTTTTATTTAAGAATGTTTTATTAAACATGTAGCAATACCTCGAAAAAACAACCTTTATTCTCTTGGAAATCGATACACTACTTACCATCAAAAATCTCAGACCACTCGATACAAAGGTGGCTTATTCTGTAATACGTTCAACAAATTTTCTGCGGCGACTTTCTCCATTTTTAGACGCGTTTCTACACTGGCACTCCCGATATGCGGTAAAGTGATCACATTAGGTAACGAAACAAACCGGTTTGATTTGTCTATTGGCTCTTCTTCAAAAACATCCAGACCTGCTGCACAAATTTCCCCGTTGGTTAATGCATGATAGAGAGCGTCCTCGTTTACAATGCCACCTCTCGACGTGTTGACTAAAATACAGCTATCTTTCATTAACAGAAATTCTCTTTCTGAAATTAGATTTTTTGTCTCTTCACTATAAGGAACCATCACACAGATAAAATCTGAAGTTTTCAGTAATTCCTGAAATTCTACGTATTGCACACCTAATTCACGTTCATGTTCCAGAGACCGTTTACGATTATGGTAAAGAATGTTCATATTAAATCCATTTGCTCGTCGGGCTACTGCAGATCCAATCCTACCCATTCCGATAATCCCTAAGGTAGCTCCATATACATCTCTTCCTGTTAATTGCATTGGTGACCATGTTATCCATCTGTTGCTTTTAATATAATCGACAGCTTCAACAATCCGACGGGCGGTGGCCATTAACAAAGCAAAGGTTAAATCAGCGGTTGTTTCTGTTAATATGTCAGGTGTGTTCGTGACAATAATATTGTGTTTCTTAGCTTCTTCAATCCCAATATTGTTATAGCCAACAGCCATATTACTGATTACCTTTAGATGAGGTGCTGATTTTATTACTTCTTTATCAATGGTTTCAGTCAGCAAACAATAAAGGCCATCTACCTTACCAATCTCTTCAATTAATAACTTTCTTGGAACAGGGACATCTTCCTTATCCCACATCGACACTTCACAGTACCTTTTCAACGTTTCTAACACACTATCTTCGATCTTTCTTGTTATATAAATTCTCGGTTTCATGCAGGGCTCTCCTTTTCTTAACAAGCATGATGACAGGTTTTAATACTCTACATATACCGTTTTTAATTCTGTGAAAAATTCAATATTCGAACTCCCTATAGAGAATGCACCAAACCCTGAACTTTTAGTACCTCCGAATGGTAAATGTGCGGCACTTGCTGTTCCATGATTGATATGAACCATGCCTGATTCGATTTTGTCAGCAAATTGATGAGCCACGGAAAGATCACGACTGAATACGGAAGCAGCCAAGCCGTAATCTACATCATTTGCAGCAGATAATGCTTCTTCGGTACTGTCTACCTCTGTAATGGTAATAACAGGACCAAAAATTTCTTCCTTCGCTATTCTCATAGAAGGTGTTACATGATCTAATAATGTTGGCTTCATATAAGCACCATGGCTATATTGATCCCCCTCTAATTTCTCTCCGCCATAAATAAGGTTCGCACCTTCTTTAACACCGATTTCTATATAATTTTGTACACTATCTAAATGTCCTTTATTTACTAATGGCCCCATATTTGCTTTGTCGTCCCAGGCAGGACCGATTTGTATCTTTTCTAATTGATTGATTAATGCTCTGACTAGCTCATCTTTTTTGTCTTTTAGTACAATCACTCTACTGATGGAGGTACATCGTTGTCCGCTGCACGTACAGGCAGCCTGGATAATTTGACTAGCTACCTCATCTACATTGGCATAGTCCAATACAACAGCAGGGTTTTTACCGCCTAATTCTAGTTGTGTTTTCGCCAATCGTTTACAAGCTAATTGATTAATTCGTTGTCCTAATCCAGTAGAACCAGTAAAGCTAATCCCTTTCACATCTGGATGTGCAACTAGTGAATCACCTACAGTTGCTCCACTGCCAACAACTAGATTTACCACGCCATCTGGTACACCAGCTTCTGTCAGTAATTCCATGATTCTGGCAGATGTCCACGGTGTAGCTGTTGCCGGCTTGTAAACAACTGTACATCCATAAGCTAAGGCAGGTGCAATTTTGCGAATTGGTGTAACCATCGGGAAATTCCAAGGAGCAATACCAGCGATGACACCAATAGGTTTCCTCACAGTAGAATTCCAGACACTTGGTCTTTCGGCAGGAAGTGTTTTTCCTTCCATTCGAAATGCTTCCCCTGCACAAAAACGTGTTTCCTTGGCAGCACGTAATACTTCTCCGATCGATTCATTTAATACTTTCCCTTGCTCGGCAGATACAATGAAAGCGAGCTCCTGTAGGTTTTCTTCTAACAGGTCTGCAACTTTATACAAAATAGCTCCTCTGTCAGGTCCTGGTAGCACTGACCATGTTTCAAATGCATCTTTTGCTTCTGAGACAGCTTGATTAACGTCTTCCTTAGTGGATATAGGAAAATGGGCTAATGCTTGCTTCTCATTGGCGGCATTGTAAATGGTATAGTTTTTGCCACCGTTACTGTTTATCCACCGACCATTAATATAATTTCCATATGAAGGAGGCTGGTGATTTTCAAGAAACTGCAGCATTTCTTCTCCATTGATCATGACACGTTTCACTCCTTACTTAATTCATGACGGCTCTACATATATTTTTAAAATCTTCTATCGTTGGTTTAACAGGGTTAATAGGTGTGTTGCCAGATAACATCGCTTCCTTAGCTACTTCTTCGAGGTCTTCTTCCGTTACATGAAAATCAGACAAATGGTGTCTTATCCCAATGTCTTCATTGAGTCTCCTAACAGCATCAACTGCTTTTTGAGCAGCCTCCAAGTCAGATAGTCCATCTACTTTCTCGCCAAAGATTTTAGCAATTTCGATGAACTTTTGCGTATTACCAATCAAGTTAAATTGCATGACTTCCGGTAACAAAATCGCATTCACAACGCCATGTGGAATATTAAACTTTGCCCCAAGCGGAATGGCCAAAGAATGCGCTAAACCTAGTCTAGTTGTGTTAAATGCCATAGCCGCCATTGTACTTGCCAATAACATGTCTTTTCGAGCATTTAAATTCTCACCTTGCACAACAGCTAGCCTTAAACTTCTGGAAATAAGTTTCATAGCCTCTCTTGATAAAGCTTCCGATATAGGCTGTGTTTCTTTATTGACAAAAGACTCTAATGCATGTGTTAAAGCATCCATTCCTGTTGCAGCTGTAAGATGGGGTGGTAACGTAAGTGTTAATTTCGGATCTACCAATGCAATTGTAGGGCAATTAAACATACTGCCGACACTTAATTTTGCTTTTGCCTTCTTATCTGATAAAACGGAAAATCTCGTTATTTCACTACCAGTCCCCGCTGTAGTTGGAATTGCTATAACTGGTTTAGCTTGTGAAGGTACTTTGTCTAAACCAACGTAATCGCGAATGTCTCCCCCATTTCCAAGTAAAAGTCCAACAGCTTTGGCAATATCAAGTGAACTTCCACCCCCAACTCCTACCACCACATCACATTGATTTTCTCTTGCAAGACGGTAAGCTTTATCTACAGACTCTATTGTTGCTTCTGTTCCAATATCGCTAAAAATCTGATAGACGAAATTAGCCTTCTTTAACGAATTTTCAACTTTTTCGATAATCCCAGCATTTAACACCCCTGGATCGCCTACAATAAGCACATTATTTCCTTTTACCTCATCCACGAATTTTGCCAGATTATCCACTTTACCAGTACCAAACTCTATCTTGGTAGGCATTTCATATCGAAATTCTTCACTAACAAGCATTATTACACACCTTCACTTTCTTCTTCTTAGTTTGGCATTCGTGCATCTTTTAGCGATACGCCATATTTCAAGCCGATTTCTTTCAATTCTTTTTCCACTTTTAATGGCAAAATGATTCCATTCTTTTTCCTCTGTTCCGAAACTCTATTTTCAATCTCACCAGGAATGAAGATTTCATCCACATCTTCAGCCTTTGGCTCTGCTTTAATATCGTTAATATATAAGTCCATCCTATATTTAAATTCATCGATGTCGATAAATTTATTAACATCGATCGTTATAAAAAAGTGACCAACATTCTGTGGTTTCTCCCAATTTTCGTACATATTGTTGACATACTTGCCAAAGCCCGCACCTGTCAATACACCTGATAAAATATCGATAAACATGGAAATGCCATAACCCTTTGGTCCTCCTAAGGGTAATACTGAACCTTCCAGCGCTTCCTCTGCATTTGTTGTTGGCTTACCATTTTTGTCAATCGCCCAACCGTTTGGTATGCTTTCGCCTTTTTGGGCAGCCACAATAATTTTGCCTCTTGCTACAACACTTGTTGCCATGTCTAAAAGGAATGGCTGATATTCACCGCATGGAATGCCAACAGCTAAGGGATTCGTCCCGATAAAAGGCCTCACACCTCCAGTTGGTGGCATGGTTTGAGATGCGTTCGACATAATAATCGTTACTAAATCTTCCTTTAAAGCTTCTAAAGCATAATAAGCACCTGTTCCAAAATGATTAGAGTTCTTTACTCCAACAACCCCAACACCATTTGCTTTAGCCTTTTCCATGGCTAGCTTCAACGCCTTATCTCCTACTACAGCTCCAAAGTGGTTGCCTCCATCTATTAAAGCAGTGGATTCATTTTCCTTTTCAATAAGGATCTCTGCTGAAGGGTTAATCATTTGCTGTTCCACTCTTTTTAAATAAATGGCTGTTCGCACGACCCCATGGGAATCTACACCACGCAAATCAGCTTGAACTAGCGATGCAGCTACAATTTCAGCTTGTTCCTTCCTCACTCCTACGTTGACAAAAATAGTGGAGCAAAATTCCTGCAGCTTTTTGTAGTTATATTTATTGAGGGAGGTCATCTCCATTCACACCCTTTATTTTTTAAAGCTGCATCGATCCAACTTCTGTCTATAGAATTATTTTCTATCGCTTGAAAGGTTTCTAATTCTTTTTTCTCTTGTGATTTCACTTGTTCCAGGATGTCTTCCGTTAGTGCTTGTGGAATGGAAACAACTCCATCTTCATCTCCTAACACCAAATCTCCTGGATTAATCACCATTCCATCTATCGATACAGGGACATTTATTTCTCCAGGCCCATCTTTGTATGGTCCTCTGTGTGTTACTCCTTTGGCATAAACAGGGAAATCACCACTTAGAAAGGCGGCAGCATCTCGAATTGCGCCATTTATCACAAAGCCTTTTATCTCTTTTTTCTTTGATAATTCCAACATAATTTCTCCAACAACCGCATTGGTTATATCACCACCAGCATCCACAACGAGCACATCACCAGGTTCTGCTATGTCGATTGCTTTGTGCACCATTAAATTATCTCCTGGCCTTGTTTTTACAGTTAATGCTGCCCCCAGGAGCTTTCCAGTCTTGTAAAACGGTTTCAATTCTGATCCACCAGAAAACATCCTATTCATGTTATCGCTGACATGTGGTGTCACCACATTCTCGAACTTTTTGATCATTGCAGGACTTACCTTTGCTTCTCTATTTAAAATTCGAAACCCTAAATTCTCCAAACATCCTTCACCTCTTTGTCTACTACAGTTTAGAAAGGAAACGAATTGCAGATTACTTAACAGTATCGTCTAACTCCCAGCCTAATTTTTCATATAATCTTTTCCGTCCTGCTTTATCACCTGTTAACTCTTGGTGTGCATATTTCGCTACTTCTTTGGCGTACTTACTCGGTACAACCACTACTCCATCGCCATCTGCTACCACCACATCATTTGGATAAATTGCAACGCCTCCGATCGCAACCGGAATATCTTTCTCATAGTAGCGAATTCGCGTTTGGTCCATCCCTTGCGAGACAAACTTCGACCAGACCGGAATTTTCTGCATGATTACTTCATCTGTATCACGGATACCTCCACCATTGGTTAGGTAGCCTACCACTCCTTTATGGAGATGATCCAACGTATTATTCGAGCCCAAAATACCCACATCTGTACCCGCTACATCCATGACAATAAAGTCGCCTTTTTCGATATCATTGGCCCATTCATCATTGCAAACCTCGCTGTAATACCACTTCACCCACTTCGTATATTCATCCCCTGTAACATTTGGAACTGGTCCTTCAAAAGGTAAATATCGTGCTGTTCTTGCAATACCTACCACTTTTGTCCGGAACAATGGGCGAATACTATGGTCAACTGTTCCATAGCCATGCAGTCCAACCCAATCCATCCCGTCACGTACATCTGTCACGCGTAAATCTTTGTACAATTCCAAAATTTCTTCGCGGTTTACTTCACTCATCTTTTATTCGCTCCTTTTAAAATTAATAAAACGATTTCCAAAAGCCCTTAAATTTATCATTTGGGAAGAAGTTATCTGTTGGGAAAAAGCTAAGTTATTCAGCTTTATTAATAAAAATAAGAACCTGCTACATTTTTTGATGTTGTAATTTTTGGAAATCGATTTCTAAAATGTGATAAAAAAACAACCCATTTTTTTAGGTTATATTTCATTTATATGGATCGATTTTTGATTAATTCCACTTTTCTATAAATTTTATAAAAACCACTGAAAGTGACAAACGCGATAGATGATCCTAGGAAAAGAATGAGCAAATATGGTGCATACATAAAGCTGATATAAACAATTGAGAGGTTAAAGACACCTATTGATACAGTAAGAAACGGATGACTGATGACCATTATGGTAGAATTTTTCAGCAATTTTTTTATAGGGAGATCGGAATGAGCAAGTGAGCACATAAAAAATAGTGTGATCATTAGAAATACGACGCCGAGTATAATTAAAACGAGTGCTAAAGATGGGCTAATATTTGTAGTAAAAAAATAGTAATCAGCTGCATAAATAAGCCAAAAACCCTCGATAATAAATCCAGCAATTATGCTGTTCTTATAATTTTCCTTCCAGTACTTTCTATAAGATTGAAATACAGGAATGGTTGTATCTTCCATTGTCCATCTCCTTACTACGGTAAACAGAGCAACTGTGGCAGGAAACGTAATAAAAGGTGCAATAAGAAGCAATATAACTATAATACTAGTAAGCTGATGTCTACTATCGGCAAAAGCTACATTAACACTAAACAAAATAACAGGTAAGTTGAAAAGCAGCCAAATAATATTGGCAGAAAACAATCTAGTAATCCACTCGGTAATGACTAGAATGGCCTTCGTCAGTCCACCCTCTACATTCATTTAGTATTCCTCCTATCTACTTTTCATTTACATTTGCTAGGTACTAGATAACATATGATGGTGTTCAGAATTTATTCGTCCATTAGCTAGCAATAAAAAATCCCGACTATTTAAAATGCAGTCAGGATTTTTTATAAATTTTTATTACAAATCTTTGGGTAACGTAGATGAATTTGTTGTTTATCCCTGTTTAATCAACAAATCTTCTTGCTACCTTCTTTGATTTGTTGTTTATCTGTATATTTTCAACAAATCCTCATGTCACCTTTCTCGTTTTGTTGATTATCCTCTTATATTTAACAAATCCTGAAGACTCCCTTTTCAATTTGTTGTATATCCTATTTACTGATAATAGCTTCCCTTTTTATCTCCTTGCTTGGTCAAGTACTTGTTCAAAGCATATTGAATTCTTCTTCGGGATTCTACCCCTAGCCATTCTTGAGCAACTGCTGTTGTGATTTTCAATAGCGGGAATAACAATTGCAATTCTTCCACATTCCGCAATATGGCGTTTTGAGCTTGTTCTTTTGCACCACAGTGGTGGCATAGACATGTCTTACCTACTATCATTGTTTCTAATCGTCTGCATGATTGACAGCGGACACCTTTGTTTAACTCGGTAAATGTGAAATCTGGTAGTTGTTGGTAAGGGGATTGTGTTAATGCTAATTGTGTTAATTTATCCGCTATTTGATAACACGTCGGATCAAGGCTAGAATCAATGCTTAGTTGTTGGAAATATCGTTTTAATTGATTTGGTAGTATAATAGTGGGGTTTCTTGGAGCTTGTAGTAATGTGAATTGCGGGTTAACAAAGACGACTTTAGACTGGATGGGAATTTGAAGGCTTAAGTCTTGAAGTAACTGATGTAATAAGGAGTCTGCTCTTGCTAGTTGTATTAGCGGGTCATCAATCTCTTTACCAGATGTGAGATATAGCTTCTCTTTTTCATAAAAAAAAATCACCTTTATAATTTTTCAATTCATATAAGAAAAAAGTATTGTTGATAATCAAACCATAATCTATTTGGAAAATTTTATTACGATGAGGTAACCAGAGGTCCTGGAGGATTAAATATTCGCCGGAGAGATTTTCGACATAGCGATCAAAAAGAAGCTCGCCCTCATAGCCTTTCTGTAATACTTTGCATTTCTTCACTTCATCAGACGAAAGTTCTTTTCGGTACAAGAGTGCTTCATAAATTTGTAATTCATATGGCTTTGCCCTTTGCTTCATATCACGCCAACCTTTCATTAAAATATTATTCCTACTATTCCATCATACTTTATTGATAGATTCTCGCAACCCTTTTTAAAAAAATAATCCCGCAACACTTTTCCTAGTGTCACGAGATTATCACTTTCCTATTGCTCGGTTGATTTTTTCTTTCTCGGTTTAGGTTTTAAATAAAGGCCTAGTTCCTTCTTTTCCTTAGTCAACGATCTGTAAAGCGAAAGCAGCATTAAACACATTACTACCGAGAAAGGGAGCGCTGCTATGATCAGAATATTTTGTAAGGCTTGAAGTCCTCCGCTATATAGAAGCACTACAGCTACCGCGGATTGAGCTATCCCCCATGTTAATTTAACATTGTTTGGAGGGGTTAATGACCCATAAGTTGTCTGCATCCCCAATACGAATGTTGCTGAATCTGCTGATGTAATGAAGAATGTACTAATCAATACAATGGCAACAATAGACAATACTATCGCTCCTGGATATTCATTAAAAACAGCAAATAATACTTCCTCTGTCGCAAATGAAGATAAATCGATATTGCCACTATTTTGTACCCCAATGGCAGATGTACCAAAAGTGGTGAACCATAGAAAACTAACTACAGCTGGTAATAATAATACACCTATCATAAATTCGCGTATTGTTCTACCACGTGATACTCGAGCAATAAATATACCTACAAATGGTGACCATGAAATCCACCATGCCCAATAAAAAATCGTCCAATCGTTAATCCAAGTACGGTGTTCCTCATCAAGCGGAGCAATTCGAAAACTCATTTGAACAAGGTTTTGTACGTATCCGCCTAAAGAATCTGTGAACATATTTAAAATTAAAATAGTTGGCCCAATAAAAAACATTAAGGCAAACAGACCAATTCCTAATACCATATTTGTATTACTTAAGTATTTGATACCTTTCCCTAAACCTGTAGAAGCAGATATCATAAATAAAATTGTAACAATGATAATAATAATCAGCTGTACGATAAAACTATTCGGGATTCCTGTTAAATAGGAAAGACCACCGTTTATCTGTGCGGCGCCAAATCCTAATGTAGTTGCTACCCCTATTACAGTAGCAAACACCGCTAATACGTCTACTACTTTTCCAAATGGTCCATCCATTTTTGAGCCAAATACCGGCTTCAGTGTAGCAGAAATTAATCCAGGTTCATTTTTCCGGAATTTAAAATAAGCTAAGGCTAAAGCTACAATGGCATATATTGCCCAGGCATGAATGCCCCAATGGAAATATACATATCTCATTGATTCTTTTTGAGCAGCATTTGTGCCACCTTCCGCTAGAGGAGGAGTGAGGTAATGTGATAGAGGCTCTGCAGCACCCCAGAAAACTAGGCCAATTCCCATACCTGCACTAAAGAGCATCGCAAACCATGTCCCTTTTGAATATTCAGGCTTCTCATCTGGCTTCCCTAGTTTAATGGCACCAACAGGACTAAAAATCAAAAATATACAAAAAATCAATATAACTGTTACTAAAATCAGGTAATACCATCCAAACGTTGAAGTAATCATGGCTTGAATGTTAGCAGTCAGTTCTTCGAAACTACTTGGAGCAACAATTCCAAAGATAACTGCTGCTAAAACGATCGCAACCGTTATCCAAAATACACTTGATATCTTTTTCATTATTTTCCAACCTCTCGTATAACTAATCAACTATATTAAAATACCATTATTAGGTTCTTAAGTAAACAGTAGAAGCCATATTCTTTGTTACTGTAATACATCAAAATAGAGTATTTCACTACCATTTAAGTTCAAAAGAACCTTGTTCCATTACCGATTTTCACCTGATAAATATACCCGTTATTACCTTTTACTAAACACTCTTATTTTTGTATAGCATAGGATACCAATTATGTCTAATAGATAAGCCACTACGACTTCCCCCATCTTTTAAAAACCAAACGGTACTCAAAAAAGTTAAAATTTTCAATAAATGACCTTGAATAATATTAAAAAGTTTTGTATGGTTATATTAATAATTCATATGATGAATATCATTAATAATTAAATACATCATATGAATCATTCGAAACTAATGTGGTCCCTAAGCTATATATGGCATAAAAGATTCTCTAAACTAACACAAATCCTGTCTACCATTTTCATAGAAATTTTACTTCTCTCCCCCTAAAGGCAGGATTCATCAAATAAAGTAAGAAATACATTCTATCACTGATCTCTTAACCACCCCACGAGAAGCAAATATAAAGATATTATTCGTATAATCGTAACCTTTTCATCACAGACTTACCTCTTATAATTTAAGTAATTTTCCTAGGAGTATCATATTAACATCAAAAAATTAAGACAGTTTAACAGGGCGTTAGATTAAGAAGGATCTTCCATTTTAAGAATGGATGTTTTAATTGCTCTTCATACTAATATCCAACCTTTTCCCAAAATAGCTTTAGCAAGGAATTTTCACTTCTCTTTATGAAAGGGGGAATGCGATTAGAGGTAAAAAGTACAAAATATTGGCAGCAACTTTTTATTAGGGATGAATTATATGAGAGAAACGGAAAGGAGTTTAAGGTATAATGACCTACAACGAAAAAACTGCGAAACAGATATTAGGGCTAGTTTCAGTTTCTATTTTAGTATTGTTAGCACTATCGATTTTTCCATCTACTGTCTTTTCAGAGGAAAACCAAGAAAAGGATAACAATAATGTAAGCGTTGTCTCTGAGGGAGGGGAACTTCTACATCCTCAAACAGATAAAATTCCTCTTACTGGACAACTTAGTACCCATGACCCTACTCTATTTAAAGATGGAGACACATACTATGCATTTTCAACACATCAGGGGGCTTTCCGTTCTGAAGATGGAATGGAAGGACCTTGGGAAAGTTTTGGTAGATTGGATAAACCAGAATGGACTTACGAGGTATCAAACGGAACAACTTGGGCTCCTCACGTGCATAAAGTAGATGATATGTTCTACATGTACTACTCGATATCAAACTTCGGGACTAATAATTCAGCAATTGGTGTTGCCTATACGGAAACACCCGGTGATTTAGACAGTTGGGTGGATCATGGAGAAGCTATTATTAGTTCAGGAGAAGCCGGTGATGGCGAAACTCATAATGCTATTGATCCGGCAATACTTCAAGATAATGAAGGGCAATGGTGGATTGTGTGGGGATCTCACTTCGATGGAATAATGATTCAACGACTTAAGGATAATATGGTGGAAACAACAGGAGAAATATACCCTATTGCACATCGTGGTAGCGAGCGCTTTCCAGTTACCAATCCGAGCTATAATCGTATAGAAGGACCAGCTATTTTTAAGAGGGGAGACTACTATTACTTATTATCTGGTTGGGACTGGTGCTGTAGGGCTGATCCCAGTGACAATACCTATAAAATTGTTGTAGGTCGCTCAGAAAATATAAACGGTCCATACGTCGATAAAACAGGCACTCCTCTTACAGAAGGCGGAGGGAATATTATCTTAAATCATCGCTATACTGCTCCAGGAATTACACCTGATGGTCTTTATCAAGCTCCGGGAGGACCTGATGTTTATGTGGAAAATGATTCGTACTACATGATTTATCACGGCTATATGCCACAAACGAGAATGGGGATCAGGGAAATGCAATGGCATGATGATTGGCCTTATTTTTCTGACCCAGGAAATTACAACTTACAAGATGGACTCCATTATCAAATTAAAAATGAAGAAAGTAATAAATGTCTAGCAGTTGCAACAGATGGCAATGTTATTCAAACAGAATGTGATAATTCTTTTGAACAGACATGGAAATTAAATAAGGAGCACGATGGGTTCTATCAGTTAGAAAGTATGGCAAATGGTGGACAATATTGCTTAGAACTGGAGAATAATTCAGGTGTTGATAGAACGAACATCCATACTTCACCTTGTAAAGACACTGATAATGACTTACAACAATGGTATTTCGATGACATGGGCTATGGTTACCATAGAATTGGTATGAAAGATATTAATTTAGCACTTGAAATAGATCATGTAGAGGAAGGTGAATATTTAACAAATGTTGCAGGTTGGTACCCGAGAAATGGTGATCATAGTTTTGGAAGTGCCACTCAAGCAGGTAAATGGCCGCCTCAACATTGGATGCTAACTATTATGGATTCAAATAATATTATAAGCCTAATCGATTATTATACGAAGTCAAATGATATTACGGGCCCATTTAAAAGACAACTTACCAATAGTGCAAAACAGGCACAACACCATTTCGAGAACGGAAATAATAAACAAGCAAGCAAACATTTAGAGAACTTTCTAAAGAGAATAGATAATGAGGATTTACAGGATCAAATCTCTCCTCATGCTAAGGCAATATTAAGAGAAGAAGTAAATGAGTTTATTCAAGTTCTACACTAATTAAAAACTAAAAATTTATATTCAACTATTCTAATAAGAGTTCAATATTTATGGGGGCATTCTAACCCGAAAGCCCCCTTACTTAAATACCGTGAAATTCTTTTTCTGTTAACAGTTGGGGTTTTCTTTAACGGTATATAACGTGGATCTTCCAAAATTTATTTACTCTTTTTGACTCCAATTCCACACTCTTCAAGGAAAGGAAGGCCTTCTTGCCTTGCTCTTGGAGGAGCAACGGCAACAATACCACCAGAAACACCACTTTTTGCTGGAATCCCGACATACGCAACAAACTTTCCAGAAGCATCATACATGCCGCAAGTCAGCATCAACGATTTTGCTAAACGGGCAACTTGCTTTGGAATAATTTCTACCTCCGTCTTTGGATCCTTACCGTCATTTGCTAATATCGTTCCTAAATGAGCCAAATCCTTAAGGGAAATTTCGATTGAACATTGTTTAAAATACGTTTCCAATGTCAGTTCCAGCTCTGATTCCAGATAGTCAGTTTCGTGTTACCTTTATCAGTTCCAGCAATTGTCTCTACTGGTATCTACGCATTAGTACATGCATGGAGTGAATTTGTATTGACATTCACCTTTGTATCAGCTGATTCGATGAGAACCTTATCTACTGGTGTTTTTAATTTTATGGGGTTATGGATTGTTGACTGGGGGCGTTTAATGGCAGCTGCTATCTTAATTATTATACCAATTGCCATCGTGTTTACCTTTATCCAAAAGTATCTAGTTAGTGGACTTACTATTGGATCAACAAAAGGGTAATGATACTAAATAAGGGGCTTTTCATGTCCAATTTTTAAAATGAAAAGTCCCTTATTAAATATTCATCCATATTATCACCCCAGAACTCGCACTCCGTCCCATTGTCATAATATATATCTGTTTTCTGAGCAAAGGCATCTACACTCAATGTTCCTTTTGTCCCTATTATTTCTAAAGTTACATCTCTCCATGTTGGATAACCTTTATTTCGAGACCAGCTACAATCTAGTGAAGCGAATACATTATTATTCTGGAAAGTAAGCATTTTTACTTTCCCAGTTAATATTAAACTACCCTCGAAAAATTTAATTTTCTAGTCTATTACAATTCAAAAATTCTTTGAATCAGACGAAAAATATAAAAAGTGATTAGTGTCCTCCATTTTCAACCTTAATCCCTACAGGAGTAACCCTGCATATATACCTTCTCACTTACACCTTTCAAATGATAGATTTAAGGTAAAGCATCTGCCCCTCGTTCCACATTATAAAGCGTGGTCGATTGGGATAGTTTTTCCTGACCATACTCGTTTTGATGTCCATTCCATTGATGGCTCACTCCAAAACGGATCAGACTCTTGTAATCCCAATGGCAGGAAAGCTGCAGAACATAAATAAACACTACCTGTAGAAATATATGCTTCCCCTATCTCTGGTTGGTATCCGCAAAAATCCAATCGTTAGCCATCCCGATTCGGTAAAAGTTCCAGGTGCTTCCATAGTTCTCTTAATAAGTGCAGTTAAAGCACTTCTCACTTGTGCAGGCTTTAATTCACTAGGTAAATCACCACGTAGTGCATGTTGAGCTAAACATTGAAATACACCAAAACGATAGGCTAAAGACCTACCGACAGGAGGAAAGGTTCCCTCTGGTGAAATCGTTCTCTCCTGAATCACGGCATATCGCTGCGATCTTTTGATAATTAATTCTCTTAATACCTCCCATTCTCTATACTCTGCCCCAACTGTATCTATCAAATCTACTAACATCGGATGTATGACAAAACTATTGTAGTAATCATGGTGGTATTCCGTGCCATCACTGTAAACTCCATCCCCTAAATACCATTGTTCAAATTGCTTAATAGCATAATCTATCCGCATTGGATCCCAATCTTTTTCATCGACTTTATATAAAAACGCTTCAATAATCGCGGAAAACAATAGCCAGTTTGAAAATATCGGTTTTCTTGTTCTCGTAGCTTTTAACGCACGTATCACATTTTGCTTTACTCGATCATCAAGCTTTTCCCATAATTCATTCGGTCCTCTTAACAATGCGTGCGCTAAAAAAGCGGTATCAACAATTGGTTGATAATCATCTGAAAAATTCATCTGATCCGGTGAGTGTGGATCTGTTCCTGCATCAATTGCTGCTCTTGCTAATTCAGCATATTTGATTCGGAGCTTTTCTTCCTCACTATTTTCACATACTTGATTAAGCCATGGTGCCATACCTACTAATAAGCGGGCTAATGCTTCCAAATGGGAAAATTTCTCCCTATTGGTTCCTTCCTTCATCTCGACCGGCATTTCTTTTTTTAATGTTCTATCTTTCAAGTGTAGAAGAACAGGATTTGCTATTTGCAACATCGACTGAAGCCAATAATCTCGCTCTTTATTGTCTATCATTTTAATTTCTCCCCTCTCACTTTACTAAAAACTCGTCAGGTATTACGAAGATTTTCTTAACTATCTATCATTATACTAAAAAAGAGAAGGAGAGTTTTCACCTCCTTCTTCACAATTATATGCTTTTATTCACACTATCACTTAAATCTGTCAACCCTTTATCCCACCAATCATAACCCCTTTAACAAAATATTTTTGTAAGAAAGGGTATAAACAAAGAATTGGCACTGTTGCTACAATAATAGTAGCGTACTTAACCGTTTCACCTATTGGCATAGCATCCACTGCACTTACACCTGATGTCATACTACTTGTATCGTTTGCGATTAGTATTTCACGTAATATTAACTGTACTGGAAATAACTCCCTATCTTGTAAGAAAATCATCGCATGGAACCAAGAATTCCAGTGAAACACCCCATAGAACAGTATCATAACAGCTACAACAGGAAGCGATAATGGCAAAACGATTCTAAACAATATTGTAAAGTCATTAGCCCCATCAATACGCGCAGATTCTTCTAAGCTTTCTGGAATTCCTTGAAAGGCAGTACGCATAATAATTAAATTAAATGCACTAACTGCTGTGGGAAGAATTAATGCCCAACGTGTATCAATCAAATTCATTTCATTTACAAGCAAGTAAAGAGGAATAAGGCCCCCTTCAAAAAACATCGTGAAGACAATCATAAACATAATAAAGTTACTCCACAAAACATTTTTTCTTGAAAGTGCATAGGCTCCTAGAGATGTTAGAAGAATATTTACAGCGGTACCGACAACCACATAAAATAAGGTATTAAGATAAGAAGTAACAATCATTGGGTTATTAAATACCATTTTGTAAGCTTCGACTGTAAAATTCTTTGGAGCAAGCATTATCCCTCTAGTTTGCGCAACGTAAGCGGGATCGCTTAGGGACGCAAATAATATATAAAGTAATGGGTAAAACGTAACTAATGACAAAAGAACAAGAAATATTATGTTCCCATAATCAAATAAGCGCTCCCCCAGTGTTTTTTTCATCATGTATCCCCTCCTACCATAATTTGGTGTCACCAACTTTTCTTGCTATTCCATTTGCTATTACTAATAGCGTAAAGGCTATTAGGGCCTTAAACAGTCCCACTGCAGCACTGTAGCTAAAATTACTTTCTAGAATACCTTTTCTATAAACATAAGTTCCAATTACATCTGCAGTTTCATAAGTTGTTGGATTGTACATTAACAATATTTTTTCTTCACCTACTGTCATAAACTTACCAATAAGCAAGATTAGCAAGATGACAACTGTGGGCATAATTCCCGGTAAAGTAATATGAAACATTTGCTTAAATCGACCAGCACCATCCATTTTTGCAGCTTCGTACAATGCTGGATCAATATTTGATATAGCAGCAAGAAAAATAATGGAACTCCAACCAACATTCTGCCAAATATCTGAGCCTATAAAGAGTGTTCTAAACCACTCTGATTCTTGCATAAAAGCAATCGGTTCAATGCCAAATAAAAATACTAAAATGTCATTAATCACACCATCTCTTGCGGTAAAATCAAATAATATACCCACTATAACTACCAGAGAAACAAAGTGAGGCATGTACGTAACCGTTTGAACAGTTCGTTTGAATATTCTGCCTCTGACCTCATTAAGTAATAATGCCAATATTATCCCTGCAGGAAAAGCAAAAAGTAAGCTGTAAAAACTAAGAAGAATCGTATTCCTCAACAACCTCCAAAAGAAGAAGCTATTAAAAAATTCTTTGAAATGTTCGAAACCTACCCACGGGCTTCCAAGAAATCCAAGCTCTGGCGAGTAATCTTTAAAAGCAATTTGCAATCCATACATTGGTCCGTATTGAAAAATTATATAATATAAAATTACTGGAGAAACCATCAGATATATCATTTTATTTCTTTTAAAATCTTTCTTGACCCTCTCTATGAAGCTAACAACTTTATCTCGTAGACTGCTTTTAGATTTAGAGTGAAAAGAAGTAACTTCCTTTTCCGTTTTCGCCATTTCCTCACCCCTTTCTTCATGATAAGAATATATCATTTGCTGTCATGCTGAGACTTTCAACACAACAGCATACATACTATAGTTACCTTGCTATATAACGATCTAAAGCTGCTTGTTGAAGTTCAATCGCTCTTTCAATCCCCATACCTTTTAACGTCTCAACGAAATCTTCAAAGTTACTTAAAGGTTCTTCTCCCATAATAAATCTAAGAACCATTTCATCGTAATAAGTGTCCAAGTCGCTCATAATGGAATTATACTCTTCACTTTCATCAGCATTTAAAGTGATTGGCGGCATATTAATTTCGTTTTCTGCTGTTTCCCCCCATATCTCTACCGCTTCTTGCTGTTGAGGCAATTCTAGGTATTGCTCTACGTAACGTACATCTTGCACCAATGGTCCACCATAAGATGCCCTTATATATTTACCTAATGCCTGATTCATGGGCAGACCATCTGGATTCTCCGTGATTTCCTCCGTGTAAGTAGGATATCCATCTACCATTTCATAACTTTCACCTTCAATACCGAAATTAAAGAGCATATGTCCTTCCTCAGAGTATGCAAAATCCAGCCATTTAACAATTTCTTCCGGATTCTCAGCCGAACCTGAAATGGCAGCACTATGCATCCCTTCATATGGATGTGCAAGTTGAGCTGTAGCTGCTTTTTCACCCTCTTTAAGACTAGGATGAGGAGTCGGAGAAAGTGTAAATTCAGGATTTTGTTCATCCATTAACCCCATATATTTACCTATCCCACCACCAGTAAAGCCAAATAAACTACCAAGTTGATTATTTGTTACCTTAGCATCTAGTAGTTTTGTATCAACTGCAGCAAAATCCGGATCAAGTAATCCTTGTTCATACCATTTGTTCATCGTTGTTAAAAATTCTTTAAATTCTGGTTGTATGGATCCATATTTAACAGTTCCATTATCGTTATAGAATTGCGCATGAATTCCATATGCACCAACAAATGCTCCGATATTCTTAATGTCATCAGGCTGAACCATAAGCGGAATTTCATCCAACTCACCGTTTCCGTTAGGATCCTCATTTTTGAAAGCTGTTAAAACTTCTTCCCATTCACTTATCGTCGATGGTTGTTCTAGGTCCAGTTTGTCCAGCCAATCTTGACGGATCATCATCCCCATAAATACCATTAATTTTTCATCCCCACGAATAAAAGGAAAAGTATAAATATTTCCCGCATCAGTTGTAACCATTTTCTTAACTTCTGGGTTCTCATTTAAATAACGATTAAGATTCGGTGCATAATTTTCTATCAATTCATTTAAGCGTATAATGTTACCCGCTTCAATTGCCTTATCAGGACCATTTGGAACAGTCCGCCAATTATATTCAATTACATCAGGTAACTTTCCTGAAGCAATCATAAGGTTAAACTGTTCTGTTATATCAGTACCTTCTCCTGATGGATGCTTGAATTCAACTTTTGTTCCTGTTATTTTTTCTAACTCCTGATAAACTCCAACATCATTAAGCGTTTGAGAGGTTTGTGAAACACTTGGATGTAATTCAGTCCAATAAGTAATTTCTTCTGGATATTCAACTTCCTCAGGATCTTTTAGTTCGATATCTTCCCCTTCGGCTTGTTCCTCTTGCTCATTAGATGTTTCATTGCTAGAACACCCAACAACTAATAGAAGTAAGATTAGCAGCAAGAGTAAAAATGATAACGTTTTCATATGATTCCTCATATTGATGTAGTCCTCCCTTTTCGTTTTAAATTGAAAATTATTTCGTAATAATCATAAGTCAATAAATGACTAAAAGGATATAGTCCATTCTTTGGATTAGTTATCAATATTTTAGAAACGATTATTATCTCTTCACTATTACGTTATCAAATCTTTATATATAGCCGTTCAGTACTTGATGCACACAGTTAAATCCTCTACCCAAAATGTCTATAGGACTATAATGGGAGAGGATAACTCAAGCCATCTTATACAATATTTTCCAAACTAAAATTTCACATATATCTTCAAATAATCTCTCGATACTTCCCAGGTGTTACGCCCTCTACTTTTTTAAATACTCTAATTAATCCTACACTGTTTGAATAACCTACGTTTGTCGCAATCTCCGATATTGTAAGTTTTCGATTTGGCAGCATTTTCTTAGATTCTTCTATTCTAATTTTGGTTATAAAATCACTAAGAGTAATACCCCCCTGCTTCTTAAAGAAGGCAGATAAATAGGATGGATTCATGGAAAAGTGTTCAGCGATCATCCCTAGGCTAAGCATGTTATTATTATAGTTTTCTTCAATAAAATGAGTAATTTCCTTATATAGGCTTTCTGCTTTAGTCGAATGATTTTCTTGTATTTTATGGCAGAACTTATAATATAAAAAATTAATTTTCTCTTGTAATTCTTCGACCGTATTAGAGTCTGAAATAACCTTAAATGGTTGCAGCGTATCAATGAACTTTTGCTTATCTTCTTCTCTTAAGTTACTAAGTAATTTAACCCAGGTACTTAATAAGTCATAAGATAAGCATTTACTCATTTCCGGGGTCATTTCTTGTTGAACATTATTACTAAAAATTTGATCAAGGGTTTTTTCTACATTTACAAAATCACCATTCTTTGCAAAATTAAGTATCTGAACTTCCGTTTCCACTGGATAATGATAATCATACCCACTATTGTTTTTAATATCTTTATAAAAAATAATAGAACCTGGTCCTTTTATCACCCGATAATCTAGAGCCATTATTGCTTCTCCGTAACATTCTGAGACTTTATTTAATCCATAATGAATTTGACTAATAGCTACGGAAATCTTTATACTAAATTGTTGATCTAAAATGTCTTTCAATTTTTTAACAAGGTTTACTTGTCTATTTTCTTGGCTTTCCGAATTATCATAATAATTATTTAATATAACTAACTTGTCACGCTCTATTTCAACTGTATATCCGTTCTCATCGAAAATCTCCTCACTAAGATTAGCTATAATAAATCTCGTCAACACCCATTTCATTACGATATTCTCTTTCGTAAATTGACAGTGATCCTCAATTTGGATGATGATGACACTAAAATAGTCCCCTTTAAAGCTAACATTCATGCTGTCTAACTCTTTTTGAGGAATAGTCGGTAAATCAACTTGGCCCCTAATCAACCGTAAAATAAAATTAGCTCTTATTACTGGTTCTTGTTGAGAAACGATCTGTTTTAATTGTGATTGTTTATGTTTAGAACTTACAACCGCCTGCTTTATTAAGTCCAACTCATTCGTGAATGTACCTTTTGGATGGTCATTCCCTATAATTGTATGAACCACTTCACGAATTGGTCGATAATTCTTATTTGCTAAATAATAAGAAACGATAATACCTAAAATGATAGATATAAATAGTAAACCGAAAGCCCATGATTTTACTTGATTTACTTTTGATAACACAGTCTCCCTTGGAAATAAAGATAAATACGTCCAACCGTTTTTTTCTGAAGTTGTAAAGGAAGCAACCATAGTGTTTCCGTTTATATCTTTTTCGAAGGAACCTTCTTTCTTATTCAGTAACGGTTTTATCTCTTCAAAAGTACCCTCATTTTCACTAGTGGACATCATAATTTCTTTATTCTCATCTGCTATATACATAATTCCTCTGTTAAATCCCTCTAGTTGTTGAAGCATCTCTCTAATCTGCTTTTCATCAATGTGAACCATAAGTATTCCTCTTACATCTGTTACCTCCCCATATGGCAATGATTGAATAAGCGTGATGATGTTTTCTTCTCTTGAATTCATAATTACTTTTTCTGAAGGATAATAATCTCTCAAATGAAAGCCTGACATCTTACTATTCATTATTTCATCATAAGTAGAATGTTGGTAACGCTTAATGTGGTTAAAAAACATAGATGAATTTGTTTTCATTGTGGGTGATAGTAACACATCAGACTGAGAAAAATACACGTAAAAATCATCAATATGGGTACTAACCGTTTTATATTTTTTTAATTCTTTTATAAAATGGATATATTCATAATTACTCACCTTCTGTTGCATTGTCATTAAATCGTTTAATCTCTGGTTTAATGAAATTTGTATGGATAATTGCTCAGTTTCCTCAAACCTGTTATCTAAGACATTTCTTACTTGTTCTAACATAGCCGTATTCGATTCATGTGCATTTTCGACCATGATTGCTTCAATTCGGTTAAATAACATAAAGCCAATTAGTACAGGTATAAGTAGCACAACCAAATAGGAGACAAGAAGTTTCACAAAAACATTTATACGCGTTTCACCATTTTTAAAGCGCTTCCATTTTATCATTACGTTCACCTCGTATTATAAATAAATACAACTTTATCAAACACATACTTTATAAAGAAAAAAGTCCACCTTAGAAAATTATAAGTTGGTAGATACAATAAAAGTTATTGTATAATAACCAATAATGTCGTTCTGTTGTTTTATTAGGAGGGTGTTATGAATAAATTATTTGAACAAATTGATTTAAAGCCATTTCATTGGATTTATCGAAGAATTTCTGAAGATAATTTTAGTGGATTCTATCATTGGCATCAAGGCTGTGAGTTATTATTTGTTTACCGTGGACAAGGACGAGTAATTGTTAATCAACAAACCTATGATATCAAACCAGGTATGCTATTCTTCTTTCAACCTTTTCAATTGCATAAGGTATATGTAGAAGTATCTCCTGACACCCCTTACGAGCGAAGCATTATGCACTTTGACCCTTTAACACTAGGAAAAAGTTTGGATAGTTTCCCTGGTTTAAGCAAATTGTTAAACCGGATGCAGAATAGCGTTCTTGAGGAACAAGCATTTGACTTAAGTAATAATTATCACTATGTATATGAAATTTGCGAAGCACTTAATAATTCGTTAAAAACAAATACCTGGGAAGAAGATAGTCAACTTTTTCTCATGCAAATGCTCTCTTGTATCCGATCCAATATGCAAGATAAGAAATTAGACACTACTATAGATAAATATCGCTCTCTACATCATTCTGAAAGAATCATGCAATGGCTACAAGAACATTATATGGAACCTTTTGACCTGGAAAAACTATCAAATGACGTTCACCTATCTAAATCCTATGTTTCAAGAATATTTAAGCGTGAAACCGGGAGTAACCTAACTGAATATTTAACTATTCTTAGAATTAAGCAAGCATGTCAATTATTGCAAATGAGCGAAGAGCCCATAGAAATCATTAGTGAAAATGTCGGATTAGGAAATGTTTCCTATTTCATTCAGTTATTCAAAAGAATGATTGGCACAACACCACACCAGTATAGACTTTGGCATAAAATAACATGAAAGACAGATCTATTTTAAGTAGTTCCTTCCTTAATAGTAGAGTTAGGATCTAACATCTATTCTCTTTTTCTCTATGAAAATAGCTATTTATACTGCCTTCATGAAATACGATACTTTTTTATGTAAAACTCTAAAAGAAATCCTTTCGGTATCACTTCTTCTATCAAAAACATAAAGACCTCCATATTTTATGGTAAATTCTGTTTAAATAAGAGAGAGCGATTATGCAAAACAATATTAAATAATGGTGTGTGGGATCAGGAGGTATAAACGTACAAAATGAGAATTTTTAAGCAAGCTTTTATATTAAAACTCTTCGTATCTCATAATAGTCCTATATGGTAAGCACTTGCTTCTAGTATATAAGTAACTCTATCATTATGGATAATTATTATTGGTTGTAGTATACGAATTTTCTAGTAACAGAGTTCATACCAAAACAAAAAACTTGCAGAGAATACTCCCTACAAGCATTTTAAATATAGCTACAAACCTTAGTTAACCTATCTGCTGATCTACATTGACAACTGGTCTGTCATTGACAAAATCAATTTTACTTATACAAGTCTCTCTCAATAAACCCTTCTCCGGATCTATTAGTCGGTGATAGACCAGAAACCATTCACCCTTGTATTCTGTCATGGAAGCATGACCTGTTCCCAATGCATATTGTGACGGTTGAGTCACTCTATTATCTGTTGGAGCTTTATAAGGACCATATATATTTTTACTCGTTGCATAACAAATTTGATATCTTGGATCACGTGTATCGTAGTTACTCCAAGTTAATAAGTAATCATCACCCCATCTTTGTAAATGAGGTCCTTCATTATAAACACCAATGTCAAATTCTTCTGGATCTTTACCACGACTTTTATATATTTGATCAGATAATAGTTTCGGCTCGGACTTAAATGAAACCATATCTTCTTCTAGCGGTACGATCCAACATTTCCCTTGTCCCCAGAGTAGATACGGTTGATTATCATCATCAACAAACAAGTCTGCGTCAATACTTTGACAATTATATTCATTCTTTTTAATTAAAGGATAACCCAACAAATCCTTAAATGGACCTACTGGAGAATCAGATACAGCAATACCTATTTGTGCTTCTGCGGAGAAATACATATAATACTTACCATTATACTTATTAACACCTGGAGCCCAAGCTCTTGAATTTGCCCAACTTACATTAAGTAAATCTAAAGCTAAATATGGACCGTCCCAATGAACAAGATCTTTACTGTGAAACACATGAAACTTATCGTAAACCCAACCATCACTATCTTTTGTCGGATACAAATAATAATCCTCTCCGTCTTTTAATATAAATGGATCAGCCCATTCTCCCTGGATAATTGGTCCTTGTCTGTTCATCTCATTTCCCTCCACAATCATGAATTATAAAAAGGCTTTCATTCAATGTCATAACATCTGTACCATTTACCTACGCCGAGGTAATCTTATCGCATGTGCTTTTAAAACAAAAATAGGCGATAAAAGCAATAAGTGAGCCCATGAAAAAAGGTATAACAAAAGTAACAACCTCAAAACTAATAAAAATAATGAAGAAGCTAACTATTCCTAACGAAAGAGATTGAATCGGTTTTCCCAAAGTAATCCATAGAGCATTTTTTAATATGCCTAAAAATTTCATCTCTATATGAACTGTTAAAGAAAAAAAATGCAGACTATAAACGACAATAAAATTGATAACCAATAAAAGTAACAAAGAACTACTGAAGCTATAATATGTCACCAAATAATAGTAATCGATAAATATCACCACTAGTGCAATAGATATAACGAATCCACCTAGAACACTATATCCATAATTCGTTTTATAATATGTTAAATAGGATTTGAATATGGCAACATCTTCTCCTCTACTCCATTTACGTATCAGCCCAAACATTGCTGTTGTGGCCGGGAAGAAAATAAATGGTACAACAATCAATAGAGTTATCCCTAAAATCGCCAGATCCTGAAAACTTGTTACTAAAAATATATTTAACAATAAATATATTACCGGTATATTAAAAACTAGCCATAATATATTGGCTGTGGTAAATCTAAATATCCACTCAGACATTCTTATAAACAGCCCCATAAATCCATTAGTATTCATTGCCTATTCACCCTACTCTCCAGACGTTATTCTTTCACTGAGCCTAATGTAATACCTTTTACGAAATACTTCTGAAGAAATGGATAGATAATTAGAATGGGAAGCATCGTAACAACTATCTTAGCCGCATTAAATGTTCTTGTTGACGCTTTTTGCATAATTTCCTCTTTATTAGCAGAGGTAATTTCATCCGGACGAATAACTAGCTGTTGAATATATGTTTGTAACGGCATATTTTCGGTTTTATTCATATAAATCAAACCATCAAAGAACGAATTCCAATGCATAACAATGCTAAATAACGTGACAGTCGCAATTGCTGGTAACGCTAAAGGGACATAAATCTGAATAAGCATACGCCATGGTCCAGATCCATCAACAATAGCTGCATCTTTTAAAGCTCTAGGTAATCCCCTAAAAAAGTTCATTAAGATGATCACATTAAA
The DNA here is from genome assembly GCF_052063305.1 of Gracilibacillus sp. HCP3S3_G5_2. Taxonomy (NCBI): domain Bacteria; kingdom Bacillati; phylum Bacillota; class Bacilli; order Caryophanales; family Bacillaceae; genus Gracilibacillus; species Gracilibacillus sp. HCP3S3_G5_2. The sequence continues at coordinate 67,868 of NZ_JBQHXU010000005.1, forward strand.
AATCGGTACTGCAGTCGGAAGAACTAGTGCCCACAGTGTGTCAATTAAACCTGTTGACTGTACGACCATATAGGTTGGAATTAAACCACCATTAAACATAAAGGCAAAAATAATAATCCACATATATATATTTCGGCTCCGAAATTCAGAAGTTTCATTAGACAGAGCGAATGCCATCATCACAGTTAAAACAAAGTTAATAATTCCGCCTAACAGTACTCTTTTTACCGAAACAAAAAAGGAATTAAAAAAATACGGATCATCCATTATTTGTGTGTATGGAGCAAAAGTAAAATCCACCGGAAACAATGTAACGCTACCGGCAGAAGCAGCAGAACTACTGCTAAAGGATAGTGCAAATATATGAACTACAGGTAGTAAACTGAGAAACGATATGAATAGTAAAATGACAAGAATGATCATATCCGTAATATTAAGTCGTTTTCCTTTGTGTCCCACTTTAATATTCGTATGCTTTCTTACAGCTTCCATCAAATACACCCTCTTTCCCAAAATCAAAGTTAGAATATTCTGTAGTTAGCATATTTATAAGCCAGTCGATAAGATAGGATAATTAAGACGAACCCTATTAATGCTTTCATCATGCCCACTGCAGTTGCTAAACCAAATTGTGCATTTATTAATCCCGTACGGTAAACAAACGTATCAATAATATCACCAGATTCATAAACTAGAGGATTATATAGGTTAAAGATTTGATCAAATCCTGCATTAAGAATTTGACCGATACTTAACGTTGACAGTAATACAATCGTCGGGGCAATTCCTGGTAAGGTGATATGCCATATCTTACGCAAACGAGTAGCTCCATCGATATCTGCTGCTTCATATAATGCCGGGTTAATAGCAGTCAAAGCAGCCAGTATAATAATGGCATTAAAGCCGAACTCCTTCCAAACATCACTTAAAACCACTATAATTGGAAACCAAGTGTTACTTGCTAGGAAAAAAATCGTATCACCAGTAAAAAAGGAAATAACTCTATTAATTAAACCATCACCAGACAGCATATCTATTAATACACCTGCAAGAACAACCCACGATAAAAAGTGGGGTAGATAAACAATTGTTTGAATATACCTTTTTACTCTCATAAGTATAAGTTCGTTTAAAAGTAGTGCAAATGCCACTGGTACGATGATATTCATGATAATTTTCATACTAGCTATAAAAATGGTGTTAAAAAATACTCTTGTACTGCTGTCCAACTCAAACATGTACATAAAGTTTTCTAATCCTACCCACTCTGATCCTGAAATTCCCTTTGCTGGAATATAATTTTGGAAGGCCATCACGTTTCCAAATATGGGTAGTAGATTATAAATCAGTAAAAGGATCATCCCCGGTAATAACATTAAATGGTAATGTATCGTTACTCCTTTATATCGCATTCCTTTTCCCCCTCAGCACTATAAATCTTACTTGTATATGGTAAACGAGAAATGGCTGTATCCATCCATTTCTCGTTTATCATTAATTCTCGTTAACAATTTCGCTTACTTCTTCTGTTATCGTGTCACCGCCCTGACTTTTCCATTTTGAAACAAACTCATCAAAGTAATCTAAAGGCTCAGAACCGAGAATAATTTGTAGAAAAGCTTCATCTTCCATTGTTTGTAAATTAGCCCATCGTTTTTCCATGGTTTCTGTCTGCCCATAAAAAACTCCTTGAACTTTATTTACATCTGTTGTATTAATAATGTCCGCACCTTGTAGAAATGCATTCGCTCTTGCCCATGCAGAAAGGTCCTTTTTTGGATTTTCTTGGTTCACTAAATAATCTTCATAAACCTGTTTTGGTTCTCCCATTAAATCATCTGGCGATCCATTACCTTCTATAACTTCTTTGACTTGAGCAGCTTTTACTTCCTTATCATCATACCTACTTAATAATAAGGAGAAAGGCATATGTGCCCAGTTAAATCCCATATCTTCTTCACCCTCGTAAAATCCGTAACCATCCCCTTGGACCTGATCAATATCAAACTGATAGTTCAACGTTTCTACAATAACTTCAGGTCTTTCAAATCCTTTTCGTACTACTAAATAAGAAGAGCTAGGGGCTGTCATATGAGTATTCATTGTTCCTTCAGCATTCTTAGGTACAGTAAGTGCAATCCACTCCGCTTTTGGATCTTGTTCTAATTGATTTCTGAGTACCGAGAATGGTGCCCACCATGGATATAGAAGCATACCGGAGGTTCCATTGACCACAAGTTCTTCCGAATCCTCAGGTTTTTTGACTCCAAATTCTTGCTCTATTACACCTAATTCGTACATTTCCCGTAATTTACCTAGGGCTTCCTTTGTTTCAGGTTGAATAGATCCATATACAACCTCACCATTATCATTTTCAATCCACATTTCTGGATAAGCATCAAAATAACTAAAAATGGTATCGAAGCCAAACAAACTATTTCCGATATTTACTATACTCTGACTTCCTAAAAGCCCGACTGTATCATCTTTCCCACTTTGATTTGGGTCTTGTTCTTTAAATGCCTTTGCTACTTCAATGAGATCGTCTAATGTTTCCGGTACATCAAGATTAAGTTGATCCAACCAATCCTCACGAATCCAAAGTAAATTTATTCCATCTGCACCTGGATTAATATTTGGAATCGCCATTAGTTTTCCATCATAGGTAGCTTGTTCTAAACCATAGTCACCAGTATCTTCATATGCCCCCCTTAAATCGTCAGATACTGTATTGTTAAACGCTTCGGTCATATCCTCGATTAGGTCCGCCTCAACAAGCTGAGTTAGTTGTGTTTTATCCACTACCATGACATCTGGTATATCTCCGCTTGCAATCGCTAAACTATTTTTCTGCTCAATATCTTGTGAACTACCTTGATAAGCTAGCACATAGTCTACATTTAATTCTTCTTCTAAGAATCTTGTATATTCATTGTCCTCCACCGTATCACCATTAGGTAAGTTAGAATCTAACTCTCCCGCTTTACCTATTGTTATTTCGATGGTATCAGATGAACCTTGTACGTCCTCACTATCTTCAGACGATGAAGATTCATCATCGCTACATGCTGTTGCAAGCGCTAGCAAAATAAATAAGATAAATAATAATGACTTTCTCACAACATCATTCCCCTTTCTTTTTCATTTTGTAATCCCAATACAATTGTAATGGAGAAGTTGTGATAATAGGGATAGATAACTGTATAGAAAAACAGTTATTTTTGTAATCGCTTCCATTTAAAGAGAACAACTTTCTGCATTATTTTATACCATTTTGGCTATTTTCTTGAAATTTCACCTTTTTTCTATACGCAGATGGTAAACATTTTACTTCCATTTGAAATACCTTGCTGAAATAGCGCTCATCCTTGAATCCAGTTTGCTCAGCAATTTCATAAATAGGTAGCATGGTGGTCGAAAGAAGATGCTGGGCCTTTTCAATACGGAGTTGTTTTACAAACTCGGTAAAGCTTGTTCCAGCAATTCTCTTAAAATAGCGACTAAAATAAGCTCTACTCATGCACGCATATTCAGCAATTTCCTCCTGGGTAAAATGAAGGTTTTCTTGTTTTCTCATATAATTAATCGCTTTATAAATACCTGCGACGATTTCTTCAGGGTATTGACTATTATTATATCGTTCTCTTATGACTTGCCGAACATCTAATAACCACATTTTCCAATCATGCCATGAAGAAAAATTTTCAAATTTACTTAACCATTCATGTATACAATTACCAATGTCAAATTCCTCTGCCCATTTAAACATGGACTCATAAAAAATTTGCTTTACTTTAGCGGGATACGGTCTGAATTGTTCCACTGTAGCCTGTAGTACATGAAAACATTCATCACGAAACATCCATTCATAGCTAGACCATTTTATAACTAGTTCATTTAAATCGAAAGAACGATTGTCAGGAAGGTTACTTATCTTACAGTCATACAATTTTTTATTAGGTTGATACTCATAGAAAAAATGATAATCTAAGTATTGATTTAACATTTTATAGATATCTTCCCATGTAAATCCTTTCAGGTCGGATACTTTTACACCAACTAGTCCATGGTAATTATAAACAATACTAGATTCTTGAAACTCCTCCTCATCACTCTCAGTTGGGATGAACCAAACATTATCTGCAACGGGAAGGTTAGGATGTAGTTTTAACCACTCTTCGATTTCCTTATTCTCCTTTTGTTCTATTGAAATTAACACCATACCACACTCGAATTGGAGCCACCTTTCCTTTGGTTGTATAGAATGGAGTCGTTTTGTTATAGATGCTAACACCTCATCGACTTTATCATTTTCTAGTTGCGTTTTTAAAATATAATCAATCGCTCCAAATCGCAACGCTTCTTGAACATAATTAAATTCTTCATAGCAGGTTAATACAACTACGGAGATATCTCGATAATCTCGTGAAATGTCTTTTAATAACGCTAAACCATCCATCTCAGGCATACTTATGTCTGTAAAAACTACATCCACTTTATTACCTTGAATGTATTCGAGAGCTTTACGTCCGTTACTAGCTTCGCCAACAACTTTAATACCATATTTATCCCATGGAAGTAAAAAGTTAAGCCCCTTTCTAACAAGGGGCTCATCATCTACTATCAAAGCTTTAATCATTATCCTCCACCCTTTCTTCATACTCTAATAAAATGCTAACCTCTGTTCCTTTATTCTTTTGACTAGTTATATACAATTTACTATTTGGCCCGAAATAGCTTTTAATCATTTTATCAACATAGTTTAGACCAATACCTAAACCATGTTTCTTGTTTTCACCTGCTAATAAAGCCTTCATTTCCAAATCATCCATCCCCTTCCCATCATCCGTCACCACAATAGATAAGTATCGATCTCTTTCAGTTGTAACGCTTACTTTGATTGTGCCTTCATTTCCCTCTAAACCATGGTATAAAGCATTTTCTACAAGGGGTTGTAACAGAAATCTTGGTGTTTCGTAATCCCACACCTGTTCATCCACGGTTATTTCAACATCAAATATGTTTTCATATCGAATTTTTTGTAATTCTATATAATCTATCAAAGAATTGATTTCCTCTCTAATCGGAACAACATAGCCATCCTTTGCTAGATTATAATTTAACAGCTTAACAAACAATGCTACATATCGGTCAATTGTTTCATGTTCTCCCATTCTCGATAACCACTGAATCGTGTTTAAAGAGTTATATAAAAAGTGAGGATTAATTTGAGCCATTAATTTTTCAATTTCGACTTCGCTTTTATTTTTCTCCTCCTGTTCCACCTTCTTCACTAAATTTTTAATCTTAGTAGTCATTTTATTGAACTCAGAAATGATAGAATCAAACTCTCTAATACCACTTGTGCTCATTTTTACATCTATGTTGCTATGGGAGATCATCGAAATCCCCTGATTAATCTTGCTTAATGGCTTATACACGATTTTTTTGAAAATGACTGCAAGAAGAAAACTACATAAAAGAGATAATAACGTAACTGCCAAGAAAGTATATAACCATTTCCTAAATTCATATCCATAATCTTTTTGGTCAATAAAGGCAACAATCTTCCAGTCTTGATCACTGTCCTTACTAAATATTTTATAACCATCCAACTCACTTAAATCATATTTATCCCCAATAGAAAATAAGCTTTCCTTCTCTGTGTAAATAACTTCACCTTGATTATTTACTAAGATATGAAATGCTTCCATTCCATATTGCATAGAATTCAATATATTTTCAAAGGTACTAAAATTGCTTTCTATGTATATCACGACATTGGATGTTTGTTCATTATTAGTAATATCAAATTTCCTACTTAAGGAAAATACAGTATTTTCACTATTTTTATATTGTGATTCGTGAGGACCATAAAAATGACTACCGTGCATAGATGTTAATTCAGGTAAGTGTTTTAATTGAAAATCCTCTGTTTGCATATTAGTAAATAGTTGTATATTGTTTTTCTGATCATAATACAATGTCATGCCAACTATCGGATTTGTATAATTCATTAAGGCGATATTGTGTTCAATCTGATTCGTTAAACTAATCCTTTCAACCAAATTCTCGGTACTCATATACTTATAAACATCTTGTCCAATTAATCCATTAAATGTAAACTGTTGAGATGTATAATTCATATTCTCTAAAGTGTTTTCTAAGTTTAAACTTACCTTTTCAACATTTTCTTCAAGTCCTTTGTCGATCTTATTTACTAATATTGAATAAATTGAGTACACTGAAATGGTGCCAATTACTATTAAAGGAATAACGGAGCTTGCTGTTAACATCATATAAAGCCGGCTTTTTAGCGATAATGGATAATTGAAGAAGTGGTTGGTGTTATACAATTTATTATCCTCCTGAAAATAATATTGAATGAGAGAAAAAATGAAAACGCTTACCTTTAAAGGCATATTCTATAGATAAATACAGTACTTTGATAGACAGAAAGGATAAAAGTACTTTCTAATAAGTGGTATAATTTTAGCATTATTAAGAATCCTATTCAATAATGTAATCCAACACCTCTAGGTTTAAATCCCCAATATATCTTTTTTGACTTTTCCATATCTTCAATATTTGGAGCAAATACAATATGATACTTACAATTCCAGTTCGTATGTACTAAACTATTAGAAAACTCCTCCGTATGCTATTATTTTGGTTCCGGTTTCTAGACTAAACACTATCTTATTGCCTCCATCTCTTTTCATTTATAAAAAAATTGACTACTTATAAAAGTAGTCAGGAATACATATAAACATTATAAATAATCTTTTTGTTCCAACGTATACCGTATTTTCTTCCGTGCCAGTTTCCCCCAGTTTTTCACTGCGTTTTCTGTGACACCTTGTTGTTCGGCAATGGATCTGACAGAGCGGTCGTGCAATATAAATTCTACAAACCAACACCATTGCTTATCCGAAAGCTCTTCTTGGATATCCATCAGCATTCGTGTATCCAAATCCAATTCGTCCTCGATAATTAAATCTTCGATGGTTACTTGATCAAGCCATTTCTGCTGCTTTTCACGTTCGCGATTCTCCTTGCGAATCTTATTGATGAAGCGACGTGCGATACAGCTGTATACATAGGTTGATAATTTTGACTTCGTTTGATCGTAGCTTTTAAATGCTTCCCATACCGCAATTAATCCTTCTTGATAAAAATCTCCTTCCACGTCACGAATCTGATATTTATGGATCAAATGATGAATCATACGCTCATAATCTTTCAATACTTCTTCAAATTTCATTTTCGTATTCTCCTAGATGATAAGCGCTTATCTTGAATTACCGGTGAATCTAGCATATCGGAAAAGCCTCTGCCATTCACATTCCCATACTTGCTCCATGATGAAAGAAATTCAAAAAAGCTTTTGTAATTTCGCTATTTTCTCTTATGAAAATTGTTATATTATGCTGTTTAAATGGAATACGCTACTTTTTAGAAACTAAAAGTTATCCCGACAGCTGCGTTTTCTTCGGGAGATGCGTTCCAATAATTATATTTAGCGCTTACAGCCTCGAAGTGAGCTAAATCCTCTGGTGTCACAGGTTGGGGAGAATTCTTCACTGGTCTTCCTATCTCCTTAAAAAACTGTGCCATTGTATTAGTCACGGTAATGTAAAGGACCGCGGGTTTGTTAGAAACGTTTCTCCAAGCATGATGTGAATTTCCTGGAATGTGTATATAATCACCTGCCTGTGCCGAGATCCATTCGTAGCCCTGCTTATCTTGTCTTAAAGCCTCTATCTCTCCAGAAATGACGATAAAATCCTCCGTATCACTGTGACTGTGAAGCGGAACAGCAACACCAGGCGGGATCTCACCTTTCATAACACAAAAGTCATTGTGCTCCTCTTCTGGCAATGTTAAAAACTCTACGGTAGGCCCAAAGACTTCAAGGGTCAGGCCAGATGTGGGATTCTTTTTTGTACTCATGTATTTCCTCTCCTTTTTTCGCTTCTATTTGTGGAACCAGATTTTTTCCGTTTGAAGCGCCTATTGTTCGTTTTTGTTTCTATATTAATTCCTAACAGCAAATCTCCTTTTATCTCCTATATTACTTTTTTGAAATCACCTTATCATTTTCATAACCTCCTATAATTTGTTAGTGATCGATCAATAACATAATAATCAACTTTAATCTCCAATGCAAGTGTAAATGTGTAATTCCAAAAAATCGCTATTTTTTTTAAAAAAACTGCGTACTTTTTTTACGCTACTAGTATCTGGAACTTTGTTTCCGATCGCCATTCTAGAGCTGCACCTTCGGACACCACAAATCCTGGCAACTGGTAATATTCTGACATTTTTCCAGTAGAAAGTTTGCTTAAATCAGATTGCTCGTTAAACTTATGAGGATTAAGGGGAGAGTGTTCAGCAGCTTCCCCTTAATCCTTGTAATTGTTTAAAAACTCCTTATCGCCAAAACGTAATCTGTTCTGGACTAAGACGAACGGAATCATGGCCACTTTCTTCAGCCTTTCCAAGAGCTAATACTACAACAGGCGTATATCGCTCGGAATCTAAGTTAAAGGCTTCTGCTAACTGATCTGCTTCAAAACCACCTATTGGATTGGTATCATACCCATAGGCTCTTGCTGTCAGCATCAATTGCATAGTAAAAAAACCACTATCCACTTTAATAATCTCATTAGTTTTATCTCTTGGGAGTGCTGGATAATAGGTCTTAATGGTTGCTAATTGTTTGTCACGCACTTCTGGTGGCATCTTTCCTTGTTCAACAGCCATATTATAAATGTAATCAGCATTCTCATAGGATTTAGTATCTGCAAAGATTAAAAGCATCGCGGAAGACGTATCATTTTGTTGAGTATTAAACATAACAAGAGGACGCAATTTTTTCTTTCCTTCTTCACTCTCAACGACTACCACCCGCCAAGGTTGTAGATTAGCTGATGACGGAGCTGTTGACGCATCTTCAATAATCTGCGTCAACTCTTCTCTAGGTATTTTGTAATTTGATTGATACATACGAACAGAGCGTCGCCCCTTCATAACATACTCAAAATCGTTTTGTTTGAAAGCCATATTATTACTCCTTTTTTAATATTTGTGATATCTTGCATGTATCACACTATGATGATTGTAAACTATGAAGTTTACTTCATAGCAAGAAAAAAAAGGGGTGATTTATTATGAAGATTAGCGAAGTAGCAAGAATGGTTGATCTTCCAATATCAACCATCCGTTATTATGAGAAAATAGGCATTATCCCTGATGATTATATACTGAGAGACCAGAATAATTATCGAAATTATTCCTTAGAAATCATTCATCATCTGAATGTTGTAAAAAAATGTTTAGCCGTTGGTTTTTCAATTAATGATATACAATCTATGATATTGAAGGATGGAATGTCTAAAGATGAACAAACACACATTATTAAAGAAAAAATATCAGAAATTGAAGACGCTAAAAAAAAATTAGAGAAGTCCAAACAAGAACTTTACGACATTCTTGAATTGGATATTACGTGTGAGGATGGATTCGGAAAATATCACAATGAACAATTTTAGGGGCTGAAATTTTTAAGTTCGCACGCAGTCCACATGTTCTACTGTATATTCCCGAAACGCAGTTCAAAATGATTGGAATCAGATTTATCTATTGATTAAATACATTTGCCAGCTTCTTTTTGGATTATTCATACATCAGTGTGAGATTTAACCTGCTCCAATATATAGATTTGGAACTTACCACTTGCATTTGAGGGCAAAGTTAGTTATTATGTAATTGATTAATTACTAACTTGTTGTAGGAGGTTCTAGCAATGGTCAGATCGACATCAAAAATGCGTAAGGAGGAGATTCTTGAGGCCGGGTTAGAAGTATTCGCTAAACGGGGGTATTATAATACAACCACCGCAATGATTGCAGAAAAAGCTGGTATATCTCAACCATATGTCTTTAGATTCTTTCAAACAAAGGAAGAGTTGTTTATCGCTGCATTAGTTCGGGCATTTGAAAGAATACTTCAAACTTTTAATAAAATAGAGTCCGGACCGGAACAGCTGGGTGACAAAATGGTCGAAGCCTATGAAGAATTGATGCAATCACATCCTAATGAAATTGCTTTAATGGTGATCGGAATTTCTGTTACGGAAGAAGCTGTTCGAAAAACTACAAAAGAGGGGTTATCCCGCATTCGAAATTATGCTTTGGAAAGGTTTAAATCAGCTGGGATAAAGAATGCTGAAAGGGAAGCAACTATCTTCATCGCAATGGGGATGTTATGTAATATCGCTAATTTCATAGATCTTCCTGAGCTTTTTGATATGTAAAAAATAAATAACCTATCATTGGTTATTTATTTATCATCAAAAGTTATTGATTAATCACTAATAATCATGATTGTGAAATAGAAAAAAGCAAAAAATTTTTTATAGAAATGGTGGCAAATGAAAAGCTTTTCTTGGACTAATTTCTAGGTACATTTAATGATGAGCGATCATAATGCGAATGGTTGATAGACCTTATCAAAAAAAAGATTTGTTTTGAATCGAGAGAAATAGAAGCAACATATTGGCCCTATGCAAGTAACTCCATTGAAAAGGCCTTAAAGAAACGCTACAAGTTTTTAAGCTTAGTAAAAAATAAATGTTACGTTACGGTACGAATAAAAAAAGGAGGCGAACAAACAATGCCATCAAAAGAAAGAGAGAAAGAGACTCTAAAGACCACGCTCGATAGTATACTAACCAATTCTGTGAAAAGAGCAGGTGGTGTTCCTGGAGTGGTTGCCATGGTAACAGACCGTGAAGGAAATATTTATGAGGGAGCCGCAGGTGTTCGTGATTCCAATACTCAGCAGTCTATGACTACTGATACTGTGTTTTCCTTATTCTCAACTACTAAAGCATTAACAGGTTCAGTCCTGATGAAATTGGTAGAGGAAGGAAAGGCTCATCTTGATGATCCTGTTAAGGAGTATGTTCCAGAAATTGCTGATATTATGGTTCTTGAAGGATTTGACCCAGATGGGCAACCCAGATTAAGGAAACCAAAAATAGATGTTACAATCAATATGCTAATGCTTCATACAGCAGGATTTGGATATGAATTTTTTAGCGCTGAGGATCGAAAATATCGTGAAGCTAAAGATGTGCCTGCTGTTTTGACAAGTACTTTTGATTCAATGAAAAGTGTATTGCTATTCGAACCAGGTGAAAGATGGAACTATGGTGTCAATATTGACTGGGTCGGAAAAATTGTTGAGGCTGTGTACGGCATGAGATTGGAAGAAGTAATGAAAAGGGAGCTTTTTACTCCTCTTGATATGTCAGATATTGGTTTTACACTATCATCATCAATGACGGAGAGACGTGCTACCATCCATACTCGTAACCAGGAAGGGAAACTTACACCTAAACCTGACATGATTTTGCCACAAAATCCCGAAATCGATATGGGTGGACACGGGTTATATGCGAGTATAGGAGAATACATGAAATTTATAAGAATGATTCTTAATGATGGTTCTGGTGTGCTAAATCCAGAAACCGTTTCCAAAATGGCTCAAAGCGGCCTGGGAGACTTAAAAAGTGGAGGATGGGTTTCATCTGATCCAGTAGTGGTAAATGACGGGGAATTCTTCCCTGGTTTTCAAAAATCCTGGTCGTACACATTCCAAGTAAATGATGAGCCCCTTCCTACAGGACGTCCAGCTGGTCAATTGATGTGGGGCGGTTTAGCCAATCTTTTCTACTGGATTGATCGCGAGAATGGTATTGGTGGTTTTTGGTCTACTCAAATGCTGCCTTATCAAGATCCTTCCTCATATTTAGGATACCTGGAATTTGAATCAGCTGTTTATCAAAATGTGAAAAAGTAATTTTATAGTCTCTTAAGTTTAGATCAATGGTAAATACGTCTATCTATTTTAAGCTCGATTTGTTTTATTCAAACAAATCAACGTATATCAACAAATTCTATAATCAAAATTTATTTTGAGGAGCGATAGAAATGGAAAACTTACAATCTAAGGTAATTATTATTACAGGGGCATCCAGCGGAATTGGGAAAACAACTGCCAAGTTTTTAGCTCAACATGGTGCAAAGGTTGTATTGGCTGCAAGAAGAGAGGATCGACTAAAAACTATAGCGGATCATATTCTTCAGGAAGGTGGTAACGCAGTTTATAAGCAGACAGATGTGACTAAATCTGAAGATATGCAGAAGCTAGCTCAGTTTACACTCGAAAAGTTTGGTCGAATTGACGTTCTTATCAATAATGCTGCCTTTCAGTTGATTTCTCCATTACATGAACTGAAAGTGAACGAATGGGACCAAATCATTGATGTGAACATCAAAGGAGTTCTTTATGGCATTGCTGCAGTACTTCCAATCATGAGGAAACAGAAATCAGGACATATTATAAACATGTCATCAGTTGTGGCACATAAGATTGTCCCCACAACTGCTGTCTACAGTGCAAGTAAATCTGCTGTCCAAGCAATCTCGGAAGGACTGCGTCAAGAAGAATCAACAGAGTCTGGGATTCGGTCTACAGTCATCACGCCAGGAGTAACAGCGACTGGGGATCAGTACTCCGATTTTCCAAGTCTTGAGCCCTCCACTGTATCACGAGCGATTGCCTACGCAATCAATCAGCCTGATGATGCCAATTTAAATGAAATCGTCATCAGACCCACATTGCAATCCATATAAAGGTTTTCATTTGAATTTCAGGCATGTTAACCAAAACCATCAGTATATACTGGTGGTTTTGCTCTGCGGTTGAAAGTCTTTGCCTAAAAGGCCCACCGCATGGGCCTCCCTCTTAATACTAGAGATGGTTGTGATTGCCATCCTCTCTATTACTAAATGATCACGTTAATCTGTATGGGGCCCAACGAATAATTCCATGTAAACACGTTCGTTAAAACCTTTTAATTTTGAAAACCTTTCTTTTTTCCGTTCTAACTCTGAAAATCCAAGCTTTTTATATCGATAGGCGACTTCATTAGTATCTATCACTTCCAAGATATAATGTTGATATGAGGCATACTTCATGACGTAACGAAACAGAGCAGTTGATACTCCTTTTCCACGCGCTTTCACTGTTGTGGCAACACATTCAATATATCCTGTATCATCTTGGTAAGGTAAACTCTTATTAAATTCGCTCTTCATCAATTGATAAGCCATACTCCCTTTTATACCTCTTTCATCATCTTATGGTGCTTTTCCAAAGGTCCTCTCTTACTTAGTCTAAAAATTTTTGGTTTGTATGATTTTTTATTTTCTTTGTATTTGGGCTTTAATCTATTGACATGAATTCCTCATCATCCTGCCAATCCACATCTAAGCCTTCGATAATCGTTTCGAAATCACCAGAAACAATAGTATAAACATCCCTTCCAACGATTAACGTGTCATGATTAAAATCAACCATGACGGAATTGTATCCGGTTTGTAGGGTTATATCATTCTCTAATAAGTATGGATCTTTAAATAGATCTTTTTTTAACTCTATTGTTTTTAGTTGATCCAATAAGGTATCCACCTCACCTTGATCGGTAATTACTCCCAAAAGACTCCCACGATCTTCTGTCGCGTTTCTTTGCTCTATCACAATTCTAGTGACATCTTTATATAGTTCATTCATGACAACATCTTCAAAAGCGGTGATTCGTGTGGCCTGGAAATACCAGATCAATACAGCTAGCAGGAATAAAGAGCCAAATGACAAGGCGATGATCTTTTTTTCTTCATCTTATCTCTCCTGTTAGATATATTGAGGAAAAACTTCAAAGAAGGTTTATTTTTTGACGCTAATCCTTCTTTATCTTTAATATGGGAGTAACTTAACTCCTTTAAAGGAATAGAGTAAAAAAGGTTAATTATTGTTATATTTAGGTTAGGAAAGTGAAATAGTTGAAAGTAAAGCCCCGTTACTTTGATAAGCGTATGGTATTTTTTATTTGCTCAAAATGGTGGAGGTCATGCTGAGCTAAACCCTTAAAGTATTCGTATAAGGATAAGGTGGTTTTCCCCATTAAAATTTTTACTTCCCAATGTTCAGTAGGAATTTCATCAATTGCTTTATAAAGTGCAATTCTCGTAGAAACAAAATTATCTATTGTCACTCGTTTATTTTGTTCTCTACTTATCAAAGCTGATTTTTCATTTGTTTTCTCAGTATCTGGACTTTTTGGAAGCTCATGCTTTGAAAATAAAAAAGGTAAACGCTTAAGTAATACAAATTCATCCCAAGGTATAAAATGACCAATAATTTCTGCCACTGTCCATTTACCTTCAAGAATTTGAGTTCTCCATTCCATTTCACTTAAAGTGTTTAATGATTTAACATACTCTATTGTGTTTAATTGATGTTGGAGAATTTCTTGTTTAAATTTATTCACTACATCATCTCGCTTTTATTTTAATAGCTTCATTATAACATTAACTCTTTTTGAACAAAAACTGCTCATTAGTTGACGAAGGATTTATATCTTCTTAAAGTAATCAGAAAGCTTTTCTTTTTCTTGCTCACGTAATTGTTTATTTTCTTTTCCTCCAACTTTTCAATCCTTCTATCAAAAAAGACATAGGTTCATTTTGTTATACTCAAAAAAGCAACAATAATCACCTATGCAATCTAGTAATTAATAGAAAATAAATAGAAATCCAACATGGAGTGATATAGGGTGACTAAAAATGTTTCAAATAAGCAAATTGGAAGATGTTAAAAAACAAATTAAAGCGTCTGCAAGTGCAATATACGTCATACAAGAAGATAACGTAATAGGTAAAAGGTATTTCCGGGTTTAATCCTTTAACAAAGCGAAAAGTAATTAGCCACACTTCTCTAACTACAGTTAATGGTCTGCTTCAAGAATATGTTTTTCAACCATTAAAGTTCTCAGAAACTGGTCGGGAATCAACGTATAAAAGTAATCTTGTTGCAGATGTTTTTGAATTCCCTGAAGAACCTAAGATTAGATTAGCTGATGATAGTGTATGTGAAAGAAATTTGTATGTAAGCGCTAGAGAATTTGCACATTGGGGTTACTTACATTTGAATAAGAGGAAAATTCATGGTAATCAAATTTTACCAAAAGATCTATTTCATTTAATTACCTCCGTGCAAACTCCTAAAGATAATGAAGAAAACCTTGAAAGAGACACTGTTAAGCCGATCAAGGTTTTCCATTCTATCTTTCTCGTTAAAGCATGCATTCGCTAATTGCTAGCCACTAATTGTCCAGCTGCTTTCACTCTAATTTTCGTAGCATTTCCCGGCAAATATGCTAGGGGCACATCTTCTATATCTACTATTGTTAAATTATTTGGATCTGCACCAGCTGTAATAGCTTCATTGAATGCTAATTTCTTCGCTTGTTCTAATGTTTTCTCACGCCCTGCTTCATCTATCCGAAAGATTTTCTCAATTTGTCCACTTACTTCTGAGATAGCAGAACCTATCGCATTTGCCACTCCAAAATTATTCGGACAAATCGTTTCTTCAGCACCTGTTAATCCATCAGGGAATAAGATACTTCCACCACCTACTAGAATAACCGGAACAGGTTCTGAACTAGTTTTCATTTGATCGATACCTGCCTCAACCATCTGAACCATTTCTTGATAAACGGCTTCTACAAAATCCTTCTCTAAATGACTTACTAAACGAGCATCTCCTAATGAAGCTTTACCATATGCTACCGCAATATCGGTAGTGGTAATCGTATCTCCTCCGAAAACGAGGGCTTTTTCTTGTAGACGATGGCCAACACTTTCCGGTCCAATACTAAAAGTTTTATCCTCATGCTTGGTAATAATCGTTCCGCCGCCTAGACCTATGGATAAAATATCTGGCATTCTAAAGTTTGTTCTCACTCCACCAATATCGACTGCTAGAGAAGATTGTCTTGGAAATGAATTGCTTAATACTCCAATATCTGACGTTGTTCCCCCGATATCTAGTACAAGGGCATCACTTTTTCCTGTTAAATAAGCGGCACCGCGTAAACTATTGGTTGGTCCACAAGCAATCGTTAAAATTGGATATTTCACCGTGTATTCTACTGACATTAACGTACCATCATTTTGGCCAAAGAACACCTTTGCATCGATGCCTTCTTCTTTTAATGCTTTAGTAAAACCATCTGCTGTCGTTCTCGCCACATCTACTATAGCAGCATTTAGGATTGTTGCATTTTCCCGTTCTAATAAACCAACATTGCCAATTTCACTTGAAAAAGATAAGGCGACATCATCACCTAATACCTCTTTTACAATCTCTCCTACACGTACTTCGTGCTCATTTGAAACTGGTGAAAAAACAGATGTGATAGCGATGGAATCTACTTTTCCTTTTAGTTCATGAGCAATTTGGTAGATTTCGTTCTCATCTAATTCACTGATTAAGCGACCATCGAATTCATGACCACCTTTGACAATATAAACATGCTTATCTAACATAGTCCGTAAATCTTCTGGCACACCAATTAACGGTTTTACAGCCAAGGTTGCAGGAGCACCAATACGAATAACTGCAATATTATTTAGCCGTTTTCTTTCCACAATCGCATTAGTACAATGAGTTGTGCCAAGCATCGCATAATGTATTTGCTCTCTTGGTACATTGGATTTTGCCACAACCTCTTTTAATGCCTGATAAATCCCTGTACTAACATCTTCTGTTGTTGCCTGTTTGGTTTCTGCTATAACATGGTAGTCATTGTCCAACAAAACTGCATCTGTATGTGTTCCCCCTACATCAATTCCTATACGATATTCCATTTATTTCACCTCACCTTGCAAGATATGTTCAACTGGTTGATAATCCACATCATAACCGAAATATTTTGGCCCTACTGTTTCAATTGCTTTTTTGGTACGCCACTTCTTGTCACATGGAATCCCAATTACTACACAACGCGCTCCGTATCGTAACCCCTCTGTTGTAATGGGCATTGCTGTCTCAGCATCAAGTACAGCAATTAAATCAGGTGTCATACAAATAGCTTGGTCACCTTTCTTTGCTAATAAATGTTCATTTTGGAAATGAAGTGAGAGAGACTCATTGTAATATTCGTCAAACCCTTGAATTTTTGCTACTCCTTTAGCAAATCCCGCATCTGTTCTACGATCAATATCACTCACTTTTCCTTTAAATAATTCAAAGCCTCCCACAATATCTAATAGCTTTTGAATTGGGTTTTCTTTTGCTTCACGCAATGTCCGACCTATCTTTTCTTCCAGCTCTAGCATATGGTGGATACCTGTAGCTTTTACATTTTTACCTGTCATCGGATAAATCGATAACATAACCGAGCCACCCATTTCTACAGTGGCAACTCTTGCAATTCGTTCTGCCCATACATTATTAATTGTATTTAATAAGGAAGTATTTCCTTTATCATCTGCTAATACCATTGGCGTTGCTGAAACGCCTTCTAAATAAAAGGTTACCATTTGAAGTTCTGGAAAGGCACGTCCCATTCCATCTGCATCAACTACCGGAATCCCTTGTTGAGCAGCAAGTGCAAAAGGTACGAGTGAATTCACTCCTCCAGCCTCAATTGGCATGGTTGCATATACTTCCTTGCCTAAATATTGCTGAATTTCTTCAAAAGCCATTTTGGCTTCTTGGCCACTCGGAATTTTTTCAACCATAACAGTTGGTGCACCCATCATCGCTGTTGGTATAACGAGGGCATCATCTGGTAGCTCATCTGGTGTGATCACTTGAATGGAGCCATGCTCTTCTATTGCCTGTAGGGCCATTAGCTTTCCGATAAAAGGATCACCACCTCCACCTGTTCCAAGTAAAGCAGCACCTACCGCAATGTTCTCTATTTCTTGTTTACCAATATATCTCATTAGATCACTTCCTTTTTCATTTCTGGTTGCTGTTGACTTATATTGCTACTCATTTTACTTGCAATTAACTGTAAAATGAAAGCTATTAAAAAGGCATCAAATCCGGCAGCTCCTGTAATCTGAAACAACCCAAATCCCGTTGGAGCTGGAGTAGTCATAAATGCTACCACAGTTGCCACAACCCATACACTAATTCCTATAGGTTCGATAGATTTAACTTTAGTAAGATTTGAAAAATGAAATTTGCTTCGATCGATCAAGAAGGTGGCCACATATATACCGCCGATTGGGGGAATAAATGCACTTAAGAAATTAAGAAACGGGATAAAATTATCATAAATTCCTGCTACTGCAAGAATCGTCCCAATCGCACCACCACCAATGGCTAAATAAAACTTCGGAACTTTCTGAAAAATTGTTGCAAACCCTAAAGCAGAAGAATATAAATTATTATCATTTGTTGTCCACTGGGCTAAAATTAACACTAATAAAGCTGCTGATCCCCAGCCTAGCCCTATCATAATTGCCACAATGTCCCCTACTGCAGTTGCCTTCGCTAATAAAATGGAAACAATGAGGACAATAGAATATCCTAAAAAATAACCCACAAAGCTGGAAATCACTGCATCTTTAGCTGTTTTCGCATATCGAGAAATATCTGGACCAATGATGGCTCCGATAGCTAATGAACCAATAATTAAGGAAATGGCTGCCCCTATCGTTATTGGTTCGGTTATTACTGATTCACTTATAATTGCTGAAAATGAGCGACCATTTAGTGCCTTAATTAAGGATGCAACAAGCAAAATTCCTAACAAAGGTACTGCCGCCATACTTAATTTCTCAATCGCCTTATAACCAATAACAGCGGTTAATGTCATCAATACCCCACCGATTAAAATTAAGATGGTACCTGATACAGTTATACCAAAAACATCAGATATAATATTTTGTAAACTATCTCCAAAAAGAGCTAACTGTACACCAAACCACCCTAACAAAGCAATGGCTAAAATAACCGAAACCCCAAAAGCACCATATCTCCCTAATGCAAACATCGACACGAGTGAAGTAGATAAGCCTGTTTTTGCACCAACTACACTACAAAGCGCACTAAGAATAGCGAGAAGAAACGTCCCAATAAATGTAGCGATGAGTGCATGTGAGAATGTTAATCCAGCACCTAAAGAACTACCTAATACAACAGCAGAAAGTGCAATAATCCCTCCCATCCAAACAAGGGAAAGTTTTCCCCAACCTTTTCGGTACTCTTGTGGAACGGGTTCTCGCTCAAAATCATTGATAACTTTTTTATGATAACGATCTGACATCTTATATCCTCCTAAATATAAATCTGTTTATTCACATGAAGTGGGTGCTATTCCTAACCAAAACTGCTTCCATATTACATCTAATCTTCGATACATGAGATTATCATCATATCTTTGCATTTCCCAAAACAAACCATCCATAATACATTGAAAGCTTGTGGCTAGTTCGTATGGATCTCGCTTTTGAATTTCATTCTTTTCTATGCCTATTTCAAACATTTTCACCAAGCTTTTATGCTCTTGCTCTTCCAGTTGTTGAAATTGTTCATGAATGATACTTTTGGCAATTTTTGGCGGGAATAACATTAATCGCACTAATATTTTTCCTTGCTGATCTTCTCTTAATTGAAAATCAATAATATCTGTTAACATTTGATAAAGCTGATCCTTTAATGGAACTGAATCTCTCCATTTCGTTCCTCTTTCGACAATTTTCGCATGTTCGTTCAACGTATCTTGATAAACTTGTATAAAGAGGTCTTCCTTATTAGCGAAAAAAGCATATATGGATGGTGGTTTGATTCCAACTTCTTTTGCTATTTCCTTTAATGTCGCTCCTTCATATCCTTTTTCTGTATATAAACGAACTGCTACTTCTTTTATTTGTTTTTTAGTAGACATTCCCTGCCTCCTTTACCTAACTAATATTAGTTAGGTAAATTATAAATAGGTCACAATTAAATTGCAAGAATTATTTGAAAATTAAATATATTAATAGAGTTAGAAATATACTTTAAGTAGGAAAAAGAGTATTTTAAAAATTTGTTGGAAGAAACCATGCAGCAAAGAGAACTCAGATCCAAAACCCGATACGTTCAACAAACGACTACGTAAGATATTTATCTCCATTAAAAATTAGATATACTCTACTAACTCACTTATGTTCTTTAATGAAATTATATTGTCTTTCTTATACTCCAATCCGCTTCCAATCCCGAACCCTTTCATACCCAACCTAATTGCTAATTCTATATCAACTGCTGAATCACCAATCATAAAAGATTCGGTCAAATTGATATTTTGGTATTTTTCCAATGCTTGTTTTATCATGCCATCTTTAGGTTTTATACAAGAGCACCCTTCATTTCTGCCATGGGGACAGTAAAAAACCTCAAGTATTTCTATGTTGTGATCTTTTAATTTTTTGATCATCTGATCATTTATAAGGTGATATTGCTCTAACGTGATATAGCCTTCATTGATTATGTATTGGTTAGTAACAATGATAATCTTATACTCTTTACGTATGACCTCTTTCATTGCAGGAATGGCACCATTTATAAATTTAGGCTTCCTTATAGTCGACCATTGTTGATCTGGATAATCCTCAATTATGGTGCCATCTCTATCAAAAAAAGCAACCTTCATAATCCCTTCCCCTTTTATGACTTATTTGGAGCTATCTACATCATTTAATCTATAAGTAAGAATAAAAATTTTCATAAAGCAACCCGATATGAATAAAGTACTCTAAATTCAGAGAAAGATCTAGGATTAATTGGATATTGAAAATACTCAATTTTCCATAAAAAGTTCTTCTATAGGTCTGAACCTCTCCCAATGAGCAAATAAATTTTATTCTGTAACAGTTATTGTTACGATCAAATGGAAAGGGAATGAAGAAAGGAAATGACATATGACAAATATTAACATACCTGTTTCTGTCCTTAACCTAGTCCCTATTCGTCAGGGAAATGGACCGAAAGAAGCAATTGATCAAATGGTGGAGCTCGCACAGGCTGTCGATAAAATGGGCTACGAGCGATATTGGATAGCAGAGCACCATAATACAACGACATTAGTTAGTTCAGCAACGACCATTTTAATGAAACATACACTTGAGAATACGAAAAATATTCGGGTTGGATCTGGTGGTGTCATGCTTCCAAATCACGCACCACTGACAGTAGCCGAACAATTTGGCACAATGGCGACAATCTATCCGGATCGATTAGATTTAGGATTAGGCAGAGCTCCAGGAACAGACCAGCTAACTGCAAGTGCCTTAAGGAGGTCTAAAGATGATCCAGTCTATACTTTTCCACAAGATGTACAATCATTGTTAACTTATTTTGGACCTGAAGAAGAACAAGGATATGTCAAAGCATTTCCTGGTATCGGAACGAATATTCCGATTTATATTCTTGGTTCATCAACTGATTCTGCTCATTTAGCTGCAAAACTGGGCTTACCTTACGTATTTGCATCTCATTTTGCTCCTAGATATATGGAAGATGCTATTTCTATTTATCGCAGAGAGTTTCAGCCATCGAAATATTTAGATAAGCCATATATGATGGTTTGTTTGAATGTCATTGCAGCAGAAACAGACGAGGAAGCAAAATTTGAATCAACCACCATGCAACAATTTTTCTTAAATGTTGTCCGAGGTTCGAGTACTCCTTTAAGCCCACCAGTGGAAGATATGAATGAGTTATGGACCATGCAAGAGAAGCATGTTGCGTCATCTATGTCTAGTGTTACACTGCTTGGTAGCAAAGAATCGATTAGCGAACAATTAACGAATTTCCAAGAGAAATACCAAGTGGATGAATTAATGGCAGTTTCTTATATTTACGATACAGAGAAACAAAAAAGATCTTACCAAATATTGAAAGACGTGGTGGATGGTAAATAAAAAAACTCGTCCAATCTCTAAGAAAAGCAAATTCCGTTA
The DNA here is from genome assembly GCF_052063305.1 of Gracilibacillus sp. HCP3S3_G5_2. Classification (NCBI taxonomy): domain Bacteria; kingdom Bacillati; phylum Bacillota; class Bacilli; order Caryophanales; family Bacillaceae; genus Gracilibacillus; species Gracilibacillus sp. HCP3S3_G5_2. The sequence continues at coordinate 89,743 of NZ_JBQHXU010000005.1, forward strand.
TTATGGAATTTGCTTTTTCTTTAATCTAGAGCATTTGTATAAGAACTAATTGTGCCATTATTTGCATACCAAAGTAGTAACTTCTCCATCAGAGGCAACAAGTACTTTATCAGTCATATCGATAAATAAACCTGTCTCGACAACACCAACTAATGCTTTTATCTTATTGTGTAGTATCTCGGGATTTGGAATTTCTTTAAAGTCACAATCTAAGATATAGTTATTGTTATCTGTTACAAAAGGCTTCTCCTTACCCCCCCTAATTTTTGGATTCCCACCAAGTTCAGCAAGTCTATTTGACGTAAGCTCCCATCCAAAAGGTAATACTTCAACAGGCAACGGAAAACTACCTAATTCAGGAACTACTTTTGAATCGTCTACCATTATAAGCAGTTCTTTCGCTGCTGAAGCAACAATTTTCTCCCTTACCAGTGAGCCACCGCCACCTTTTAGCAATTGAAATTGTTGATTCACTTCATCTGCGCCATCAATGGCAAGATCTAGTTGATCAACCTGCGAAAAATCTGTTAATGGAATACCTAATTGATTTGCCAAACGTTCCGTATTAATGGATGCCGGGACCGCTTTTATCTGTAATTTCTCATTTTTTAACCGCTTGGCAAGTGCCTTGAGCATCCAATTTACCGTAGAGCCTGCTCCTAACCCAATCGTCATACCGTTTTTCACATAAGAAACTGCAGCTTCTCCAACTTTTTTCTTATTATTTTCTGCTTCTGTTAGCATGCTTTCTCCTCCTTTTATGTTGCCTAAATGAGGCTATTGCTTTAAGATAATTCGCTCATCCTAAAGAACTCTCCAATTTGCAAATCCAACTGAAAAAAGAAAACCAGCATTAAAAGTATCTAGTCGAGCATATATGAATGTTAGTGTTCCCAAGATACTTCATCAAAGACATTTTTCTCGGTCTTAAAGTTGTATTGACTGTGAAAATTATTATTTTACACATACAAATTTTAAGGTGTTTTTGAACTCAAGCCAAGTATATATTAAAATGGCTTTCAACAAACCTAGACTGAGAAATAGCAGATCAATCAGATATAGGGAGAGATTTATTGGTCACTTCGAAGAATCTTACTATACTTAAACGAAACGGATTTACTATCAACTTTAATAATTTATCTAGCGACTTCACATTCCCTTAAAAAATAAACGCTTGGATCTAACCGATCATCCAAGCGCTCAATCTATCATTCTATTAACTTAAATACTCATTACGCCGCCCTTTGAAGCGTTTGTAACAAGCTTGGAATATCTTCCTAACCAACCGTTTTTAATTTTAGGCTCAAAGTCTTTTAAGGATTTTCTACGTGCCTCCAAGACTTCCTCAGATAGTTTCGCATTAATTGTTCGATTTGGTAAGTCGATCGTGATGATGTCGCCATTTTCAATTAAGGCAATTGGGCCACCCTCTGCTGCCTCTGGAGAGATGTGTCCAATCGAAATCCCGCGAGATGCCCCTGAGAAACGACCATCTGTTAAAAGAGCAACAGTTTTACCTAAACCACGTCCCATAATTGCGGAAGTTGGTGCTAACATTTCTGGCATTCCTGGACCACCTTTAGGTCCTTCATATCGAATGATGACAACATGTCCTTCTTTTACTACACCATCATCAATTGCTTGTTGCGCTTCCTCTTGAGAATCAAAAACAATAGCTTCTCCTTCGAATTCTGTAATAGAAGGATCTACAGCCCCTACTTTGATTACGGCACCCTCCGGAGCAATATTTCCGAATAAGATGGATAACCCTCCGACTGGACTGTATGGATTATCTTTTGGACGGATGACTTGTTCATTCGTAATTTCATATCCACTTACCAGTTCACCCATTGTCTTACCTGTGATTGTTATACGATCAGGATGAATTGCATTTGGAATCTTAGTTAACTCATTTATAATCGCACTGACTCCACCCGCTTTATTAATATCATCCATAGAGAAATCCGATGCAGGCATAATTTTTGCAAGATATGGTACACGAGCAGCCACTTTGTTAATATCTTCAAGGTTATAGTCGATACCAGCTTCATTAGCAATTGCTAAAGTATGTAGAACGGTATTCGTTGATCCACCCATCGCCATATCGAGTGCAAATGCATCATCAATTGCTTCTTTCGTGATAATATCGCGAGGTTTCACATCCTCTTCAATCATACGGACTAAGTGTCTAGCTGCCTCATAAATCAATTCTTTACGCTTCTCACTAGTAGCAACTATGGAACCATTTCCAGGAAGAGCTACCCCTAACATTTCCATCAAACAGTTCATGGAGTTAGCGGTGAACATTCCGGAACAAGATCCACATGTTGGACAAGCATTGTTTTCAATATCATTAAACTCTTCTTCTGTCATCTTACCTGATTTATAGGCACCAACACCTTCAAAAACGGATGTCAATGATAACTGTTTTCCGTCCGAGCTTATACCAGCTTCCATCGGACCACCTGAAACGAAAACAGAAGGAACATTGGTACGAGCAGCAGCCATCAACATACCAGGTGTAATTTTATCACAGTTTGGAATATAGAATACGCCATCAAACCAATGAGCATTGATCACCGTTTCCGCACTATCAGCAATTAACTCACGACTTGGTAATGAATAACGCATCCCGATATGCCCCATTGCGATGCCATCATCCACACCAATCGTATTGAATTCAAATGGAATACCACCAGCTTCAATGATTGCTTCTTTCACCACATCTGCAAATTCACGTAAATGTACATGGCCAGGAATAATATCTATATAAGAATTACAGACACCAATAAATGGTTTCCCTAAATCTTTTGCCTTTACTTTTCCTGTAGCATATAAAAGACTACGGTGAGGAGCACGATCTACCCCAATTTTAATCGTATCACTTCTTCGCATCAGCCCACACATCCTTGATTTTTATTTGTTAACTGTATTTTATAGCGTTAGTTGTCTGCTGTCAATGGAGTTGTATGATGTTAAAATGAACATTACCTTTTGGTGTTGAGTTATTAATGCGCTCGTGTTTGAAAAAGTGTATTGTGAACATTCTTTGTTTTTCTCTCTTCGGTTTGTTTATTATCTCTTTTTATTCTACAAATCTGTTGTCTTCTCTCTTCGATTTGTTTATTATCCTTCTTTATTCTACAAATCTGTTGTCTTCTCTCTTCGATTTGTTTATTATCCTTCTTTATTCTACAAATCTGTTGTCTTCTCTCTTCGATTTGTTTATTAAATCATTGCTCTTACTTGATTTTCTCTCATAAAAAGGACATCCTGGATAACTCCAGGATGTCCTACACTTCTATTATTCAATTCCCAACTCTTTCATCGCATGCAGAATATGAATTTTCATTGCGCTTCTTGCGCCTTCTGGATTACGATTTTTCATGAATTCCATAATCATTTTATGATCATTAATTGTATAATTGATAGCTAGTTCCTTTTTCGTTGATAAAATAACTCCCTTATCAATCCCTTGATAAATTACTGGCATTAGTTTTTCCATAAACTCATTGTGGGTAGCTTTTACGATGGATTTATGGAAATTCTGTTCTTCCGTTGTCCGATCCTCGTTTTGCTTAATTTTTTGTTCTATTTGCTTTCCATAATCTAAAATACGCTTTAATTCCGAATCACTTGCTCGTATCGTTGCATAATAGGCAGCCTCTGGTTCAAAGATTAAGCGCATTTCATACAAATCTTTTGCATTTATTTTTGCATCAGCAAGAAAGCTTAACGATTCTATATTATTTACATCAATCTCTTCTTTTACATATGTACCCTTTCCTCGTCGAATCTCTAAAATACCGTTCGTAACCAATATCCGGATAGCTTCACGAAGTGTTGTTCTACTAATATTCAACTCTTCCGACAATTCATTTTCGTTTGGAAGCTTATCACCTGGTAGGAATCTTTTCTCTATAGCAATCATCGACATTATATCGTCTGCTACACTATCGGATAGCCTTTTCTGTATCATATACTTTATCACCCTATTTTCTTTTTAGTATAGCATATAGGTTTGGAGATCACATGGAAACAAAAGCAAGATCACTTGTGTTCCTTATGGTAAAATAAAGAAAATGGTATTATCAGGAGGTTTACATGACTAATTATAAAGTAATTTTATTTGATTTAGACGGCACACTCTCCGATCCAAAGATAGGCATCACTAAATCTGTTCAATATGCATTGCAAAGAATGGACATCATGGAGCCTAATATGGATAAACTGGAATGTTTTATTGGACCTCCATTACAAACATCATTTGCCGAATATTATCATTTTGATGAGGCACAAACACAAAAAGCAATAGCTTTATATAGAGAAAGATTTAAGGAAGTGGGGATGTTTGAGAATGAGTTATATCCAGATGTTCCCAATCTCTTAAAAACGTTAAAGAAACAAGCGTTTACTTTAATTGTGGCAACTTCAAAACCTACTGTTTTCGCTAAGCAAATAGTAAAGCATTTTAATATTGATCAATATTTCGAACTTGTTGTAGGAAGTAATCTTGATGGGACAAGGTCATCCAAAACAGAAATTATTCAATACATACTAGATAAATATAATGAACGGAGCCTTAGTGATTTTATCATGATTGGAGACAGAAAGCACGATATTATTGGAGCAAATAATACGAATATCGCTTCTATTGGAGTTACTTATGGGTATGGTTCATTGGAAGAATTGAGCCATTCCAACCCTACTCATATTGTCAATAATGTTAATCAATTAAAAGATATTTTGATAGGAAGAACCTAGAGTTATCTTATCTTGTTTTTAGTATTAAGAAAGGTGGAAAAAATGAGAGAAATAGAATATGAGGAATTTTATGAGAAGGTCGGAAAATCAAATGGTTGGGATTTTAGTAAAATACAAACAGCTTCCGAAGGGGTTCGGTGGGATTTTTATGAAGAAGTTATTAAAAGGAGTAAAAAAACAGACGTTCTTTTAGATATTGGTACTGGAGGTGGAGAGAATATACTAAGAATTGCTTATTCCCTATTTTTCCTGATTGGAATTGATTTATCTAAAGGAATGCTGGAAACGGCTATAGCTAATTTTAAGAAATCAAATGCTGCTAACGTTAGGTTTTTCCATATGGCTGCGGATGAGTTACAATTTCCCACTGGATTTTTCAATATTGTTTCAAGTTGTCACGCACTATTTTCTTCAGGTGAAGTATTTAGAGTATTAAAAAAGGACGGACTGTTTCTCACACAGCAAGTAAGTGAAGCAGATAAATTAAATATAAAAAAAGCATTTGGTCGAGGACAAGCATTTGATGAAACGGATGGAGCGTTAAAAGAGCAATATATTCGCGAACTAACGAACGCAGGTTTTTCTAATATTCAATCCTTCGATTATGATGCTATTGAATATTATCAAAGACCTAGTGACCTTATTTTCTTACTCAAACATACACCAATCATCCCGAATTTTGGCCAAGATAAAAAGGACTTTGAAATATTGAATGATTTTATTAAAAATAATGAGTCTGAAAAAGGGATTCGAACCAATTCCAAAAGGTTTTTACTAATAGCCCAAAAATAGAAGGTATATGTTTATCCTTCCGCTCAAATAGTCAATTCATCATTAACTTTATTGCATTGTTTGACTTCTTTCCAGTCACTTCCTAACTAGATTCTTTTAAAAATAAAACTAGGAGTTTCATCAGACAATTAGATAACGAAACAGAGACTCGGATAAACATTTTACTTGTACAAAAGTCCGAATAATTCGCTTGGAATTAATTCGGACTATTTGTTAATAAGTGACAGGTAGTCTTATCACTTCGTCAACATACTTCGCTTTTCACAGATACGGCTTCAGCCCCCTTGATAAGCATAGATCTCTTGTCTTTCTCTTCTTAAGCTTACACTATCTCCTAAGGAGTTTACATAATTGGGCTACGCTCAGTTATCGGTGTTACCATCACCTATTTTATCATTCCATATTTGAATTATTTATATTTATTTTAAGATTGTCCCAGCAATTATTATTTTAAAAAATCTCGTACTAACGCAATATACGCTTCATTTTCTTCAATTTGTGGTGAATGACCACTATTTTCAAAGATTACAAGCTTTGATTTTGGTATCTGTTCTGCAATAATTTCGGAACAGATAACGGGAGTAATCCAATCATGTCTTCCTACCGTTACTAGCGTGGGTACGGAAATATTGTGTAAATCTTCTATGATATTATAATTTGGTTTATTCGTATTGAATGCAAAATTATGTGTTTCATAACGATAAAAGATCGAATTCAGTTTTTTCTTTGTTGCTTCTTCATCGAAATCAACTGTATACATTGGTTGTATTGCTGTAAATAGGTCCTTTAATTCTTTATTTGACTCCACTCTGCCTTCAAATAACTTTCTTAAACCTGTCTCATCAATTCCACTCAAGTTACTCTCTAGTGCTTGATCAATCGACAAGTGATCAAAATCATTGCTGGCCGCAGTATCTCTAAGCAGTACATGTGTCACATTATCTGGATAGCGAAGTACATATTCCAATGTTAAGAATCCACCATAAGAACCACCTAGTATCTTAATTGGACCTCCAACTAATTTCTGTCTTACTTCTTCTATATCTGCCGTCCATTGTTCATGTGTAAATGGACCATTACCTTCTGAACGACCGGAGCCACGCATATCCATAAAGATTAATTGATAGTCATCACCCAATGCTTGAAAAGATTTAATATCACCTCGACAATCACCTAATCCAGGAGCACCATGAATAAAAAAGATCGTCTCGCCTTCTGGATTACCGTGAACCTCATAATACATTCTATTTCCGTTGATCGTCATTTCCATATTAAAAACCCCCTCTACTTTTTGACGAATTTTGGATCAAGCGCGTCCCTTAATCCATCTCCTAAGAAGTTATATGCCAGTACAACAAGCGTGATCGCGGCACCTGGTAAGATACCAAGAATAGGTGCTGTCCATAAATATTGTTGAGAGTTTTGCAGCATATTTCCCCAAGTTGGAGTTGGTGGTTGAATCCCTAACCCTAAATAACTGATAGCACTCTCTGTTAAAATGGACCATGCGATCATTAGTGTTCCGGAGACTATAATGGATGGCAATATTTGTGGAATGATATATTTGATTAAAATTCGGTTTACTTTTGCCCCGGCTGCATTTGCCGCTTCGACGAATTCATACTCCTTCCATTTCAGTGTTTCACCGTACACAACACGTGTCATCTCCATCCATCCAGTTAAGGCAATAACAACAACCACCATTACAGGACTTGTTCCTAAAACAGTCAATGCTACTAGCACGAAGAAAAAGTTTGGAATGGCCATCATTGCTTCGGTAAATCTCATCAATACTGATTCGATTATCCCTCCAAAAAAACCCGCACATGCTCCAATAACTGTTCCAATAATCAGAGCAAATAGCATGGCACATAAACCAACTAATAATGTTACTCTGCCCCCGTACAGCATTCTTGCAAAAACATCCCTTCCAAGTTCATCCGTCCCAAATGGATGTTGCCACGACCACTCCGCAAGTGATCCAGCAGTTGTTAATTCTTCTGGAGTATATGGCCATATATATGGAGCTAGAAAAACAATGGCATGAATAATTAGTAAGAACCAAAGTGAAACATACGCCACTTTATTTTGTTTCAATCTATTTAATAAGACAAATCTAGCTTTTTTTGAAGGTGCTATTACTGTGTCCACATAGTTTGTTTTATTCATTGTATCCAATATAATCACCTTCCTATCCCACATTTTTCACTCGTGGGTCAACTTGAGAGTATACTAAATCAACTAGCAAATTACAGATAATTACGACAACCGTAATAACTACTGTAATTCCCATAACGAGTGGATAATCACGGCCATTCGCTGCCTCGATAATAAGTGTTCCAATTCCTGTCCAACCAAAGATTGTTTCAATAATAACGGCACCACTTAACAGTCTTGGAATCAATACGCCGATCATGCTGATGACAGGTATTAATGCGTTACGAAGTGCATGTACATATAACACGATTAATTCTTTCGCTCCTTTTGCTCGAGCGGTACGAATATAATTCTGTGAAATAACTTCTAACATTGATGACCTTGTAAAACGAACAATATTCGGTAAAATTGTCATGGATAATATGACCATTGGCATGGCGATGTGTTGAAGGTACCCCAACAAGTCAAAATCATCTCCCCTAGGACCGACACCTGAAGATGGTAGCCAATTAAGCTCTACAGAAAACAATAGGATCAGCATTAACCCTAACCAAAAAGAAGGTATGGATAGCCCTATAACACTTGAAAAATTTATGAGGTGATCTTGTACCTTACCTCTTTTAATAGCAGAAATTACGCCTAAAACAATCCCAGCAGCAATAGAAAATATTAGCGTAATGATCGTTAATTCAATCGTATAAGGAAGACGCTCTGCAATTCGTTGTATAACAGGTTCACTTGTATTAAAGGAAACTCCTAAATCTCCTTGAATTGCATTACGTAACCAGTCCATATACCTAATATGAATAGGATCATCCAAATTAAGTCGTTCAATAATAGCTTGTCGATCTTCAGGTGATGCTTCCATACGTACTGTACCGGTTGGACCACCTGGAGCTAGATTAATTAAGAAAAAAGTGATGATCGTAACAAGAAGTAATAGAATCGCACTTTGTCCTAACCGATTTAGAGTAAAACGAAGCATCGTATTCCTCCTCACTAACTTTTATGGAGAAGTGTGCTTTTAATAAAAAGCACACTTCTTATTATTCTTTAATGTACCACTCATTGACATAATGCAGAGCGTCACCAAATGCAAGATCTGGTACACCTTGTAAAACAGACTGTTTTACTTGCACTTCCTGAGGATACCAAAGGAACATATATGGCAATTCTTCAGACATTAACTGTTGTGCCTCCGCATAAATTTCCATTCGTTCCTCTACATCGCTTGCTTCAGCACCTGCTTCTAGCAATTGATCCATTTCCTCATTTCTATATGCCGGTATATTGTTACCGCCATCCGCATTATCGGAGTGCATGTATGCAGTTAAATCCGGATCAGCAGGATATCTCCACCAGTTTAATGTCATCTCATAATCACGTTGAACCACTACTTTATCAATCATCGTATTCCAATCCATCGTGTTTAATTGTACGTCAATACCTACTTGTCCCAAGTATTGTTGTATGAGTTGTGCAATGTTCTCTAAATCACCTTGTATACCAATATCAAAAGTTATGGTCAATTTCTCTCCATTTTTTTCTACAATGCCGTCACCATCAGTATCCTCATATCCTAATTCAGCTAATAGCTCCTTCGCTTTCTCTTGATCAAATGGATAATCATTTACATCATCTGTATAATACTCACCTAACGCAGGTGCAATACCTGCATTCGCTATCGTCCCATATCCCTGTAACACAGTATCAATTATATTTTGACGATCAATTGCGTAGAGCATCGCTTGTCGTAATCGTTTATCCTGATATTCTTCTATATTCTGATTTAAGATAAGCCAAAAGAAACGTGGTGTTTCACGTCCTACTACTGTGATGGAGTCTTCATTTTCTACTCGTTCCATTGCTGAGTTATCGTCTAAAGCAAAAATATCAAGTTCGCCACTCAATAATTGTGCAATATGGGTATTAGCGTCTGGCAAAACCTTATATTCCAGTTCATCTAAGTTAGCAACCTCACCATAATAGTCTTCATTTCGTTCTAATACGACATTTTGACCAGAAGTATATGATTTCAACTTGAACGGCCCTGTACCAATGGGATTTTCTTTATTAAAGGATGTCAAATCCCAAGGGTCTTCACCAGCAAAAATATGTTCAGGAAGAATCTCCGTATTAAAGCTTAAATAGGCTGGCAATGCTGCTACTGGTTGATTTAAATAGAAATTAACAGTATATTCATCTTCTGCTTCTACTCGATCCAATTGACTAAAATAAGAAGCATTATTTGCGCCTAACTCTTCATTCAACGAGATATCATTAAATGTATAAACAACATCATCGGCAGTGAACTGCTCGCCATCATGCCATTTCACATCATCTCTAAGAAAGAAGGTCCATACCAATCCATCCTCCGATGTTTCCCAATCTTTAGCTAAGGCTGGAGATGGCAACATGTCTTTTCCTGGTTTGGTTAATCCGTCAAAAAGGACACGGTTAATAACATTGGACTCTGCATATGCACTTGGGTGCCATGGATTAAACGTAGGATCTGCTACAATTGGTATCGATACAGACCCTCCATCGACTACCTCGCTATTTTCACTTTCATCACCTGTTGCGGAATCAGCACTTTCTTCTGAACCATATGAACAAGCACTTATGACAAACACACTAAAAGTAAGACATAGTATTAATAGCCAATTATTCTTCATCTATTATCACTCTTCCTCTATTATTTAGCCCACGTAGCTTCAAGTACGCGAAGGATATTCTTTCCGACAACTTTTGCAATATCATCGTGCTTATAACCATGTTTGACCAACCAACGAATAATATTTGGAAAACATTCCGCTGGATTTTCTAGTCCTTTTACATAATCCACCCGTTTTAAGTCGGTTGCCTGCGCACTTTTTATCGATAATTGACCTGCTAATGTATTGTGTAGTCCTACGTGATCACCAAATAATGTATCAGGACCAAAAGCAACATGATCAATCCCTACTAAATTCGCCACATACTCAAAATGTTCCATGAAAGACTCGATACCATGTTCTGGATGTTTTTTCGTTACCGTTGAATGAGGGGCTGCCTCGATCGCAATAACTCCACCCTTTTCAGCGCAAGCTTTAATGACTTCGTCTGGTTTCATACGCTTTGTATTCCATAGACCTCGTGCTCCAGCATGGTTAATAGTTACTGGTTTTTCACTCGTTTCGATTGTATCTAGAGCTGTTTGATCTCCAGCATGTGACACATCAATCGTGATCCCTAATTTATTCATACGTTGTACCGCTTGTTTTCCAAAAACGGTTAAACCTGCATCATTTGGTTCACGGAGTCCTGCACCCAATTGATTGGCTTCCGAATACGCAATTCCCATCGTACGAATACCAAATCCATATAAAATATCTAAACGATCTAATTCATTTTCAATCATCGTACTGGATTCTAGTGCTCCAACAAAGGCAATCTTTCCTTCTTTCTTAGCTCGATACAAGTCAGAGATACGTTCTGCTTTAATCACCATATCTTGGTGCGCAATATCACTAAAGCGAATCCCTAGATCATGAATCACATCAGACCACTTCCATCCTGCTAATGACGTGACCATTGCTGTTCCATCCATGAAATTTTCAAAGATTACATCAAGCCCGGAATTACTTAATGCTTCATATCCAGTAAAATCTCGTCCATGACGACGAAACTCATAAAATTCACCTAAATCTTCTGGGGCAATAAACGTATGTTCATGCATGGAAATAATATTTTCTTTGCGCATAATATCTTGAACTACTGCTTCTTCTTCCTCACTAACCGGATACGTATATGCCGGAAACAATCCTATTTCTTTTGCTAATTTAAATTCCTTATAATCTACGCCTGCTTCTAGATATTGAAATGATTTGTAACCATCGTAATTCTTTTTGTTTGAATTTTCTGTAATTTTAGCCAAAATGTAACGCTCCTTTTATATTCAACTAGAAATCTATGATAAAATAGAATAGGAGTATTTCACATACTCACTTTCTCACTACTAGCTTCTTTAGCTTGGATGGCTTCTAGTAGTGTTTGCCCTTTTGGTAAAGGGTAGTGGCAAGAGACGAAGTGGCCGCTTCGAACTTCTTGCATATTTGGTATTTCTTGTTTACATCGTTCGGTTGCTAATGGACATCTTGTCCGGAAGCTGCAACCAGAAGGTGGGGATGCAGGTGAAGGCACCTCACCTTTCAAAACGATGTGTTCTTTTCTAGCTTCTGGATCGGGATCTGGAACAGCTGTAAGAAGGGCAGCTGTATAAGGATGTGCTGGATGATCGAAAATATTATCAGTTTCTGATATTTCCACCAATTTCCCTAGATACATCACACCTACTCGATCAGAAATATGTCGAACTACATTCAATCCGTGTGCAATAAACAATAAAGTCAAGCCAAATTCTTCCTTTAACTTCATTAGTAGATTAATTACTTGCGACTGAACGGATACATCTAATGCCGACACCGGTTCATCTGCAACCACAAATTCCGGATTTAAAGCTAATGCTCTTGCAATACCAACACGTTGACGTTGTCCTCCAGAGAATTCATGTGGATAACTGTTGTAACGGGTTGGATCTAAACCAACCAGTTCTAACAATTCTTTTACTTTTTCTTCCTTTTCTTTCCCCTTATATAAGCCATGAATATCATACATTTCACCGATAATTTGGCCTATAGTGAAGCGCGGGTTCAATGACCCAAATGGATCCTGATAAATAATTTGCATATGGCTTCGTAGTTTCCTCATTTGCTCCTTACTATAAGTAAGAATGTTTTCATTGTGAAATAACACTTGTCCATCGGTTGGTTCCTGCAGTCTGAGAATATTTCTTCCTAATGTGGACTTTCCACAACCAGACTCCCCTACCAAGCCTAGCGTTTCCCCTTTATAAATTTCCAACGATACTCCATTTACTGCTTTTAATACTTTCTTATTTCGATTTAGCACACCACCTCCTTTAAGTTTAAAATGTTTTTTTAAATTCTTAATTTCGACAAGCAGTTCTTTATTGCTTTCGACTTGCCTGCTAGTATTGTGGCTCACGACAAACTCCCCTCCTTCTCACGTTTGATATTTTCTGGCTGTAAAAATTGGTCAACATGCCAACAGGCTACCTCCCTACCATCTCTTGCTTCTAATGGCGGTTGATTCGTATGGCATTTTTCAGTGGCAAGTGGACATCTCGGCGCAAATCGACAGCCTTCAGGCAGCTGATTTAAACTAGGTATCGTCCCTTTTATGGAATTTAACTGTGTCCCCCTTTCCCCTTTCATTGTAGGAACAGAGTCCAGTAAACCCTTTGTATAAGGGTGATAAGGTTGATTAAATATGTCATCAGTCTTTGCTATTTCCATAATTTTTCCGGCATACATTATGATAATTCGGTCAGACATCTCTGCAGCAACCCCAATATCATGTGTAATCAACATGATCGACATATTGCGATCTTTTCGTAGTTCACGTAACAAGGTTAATATTTGCGCCTCAATTGTAACGTCCAAAGCAGTAGTTGGCTCGTCGGCTATAAGGAACTCTGGCTCGGAAGCTAGTGCGATTGCAATCATGACACGTTGCCGCATCCCACCTGACAATTCATGAGGGTATTGTTTTAACCTTGCCTGTGGCTCATTTATGCCTACTTGACGTAGTAGTTCCTCTGCACGTTCCATTGCTGTTTTCTTATTGATCTTCTGATGAAAACGAATCGCTTCTACGATCTGTTTGCCAACAGTAAATACCGGATTTAATGCAGTCAATGGTTCTTGAAAAATCATGGCTATCTCTTTCCCTCTGATTTTGCGCATTTCCTCCGAGTTCTTGTCTGTCAGCTCTTCTCCCTTGAATCGAATACTTCCATTAATGATGTGACCATTTTCATATTCAACCAGTCGCATAATACTCATGGATGTCACACTTTTACCACTACCAGACTCTCCAACAATACATACTGTTTCTCCAGTTTTGACATCAAATGATACGCCATCTACTGCTTTTAGCCAGCCATCTTTTCCTTGATATCCTGTAGTTAGATTATTCACTTCTAGCATCTTCCTCATTTGACTCCCCCCTTTCTATTAGTTTTATAGATTATTAATCAAGTAATCTCTTCTAGTTGGAAGACTTACCATTTTCAAAATGGAATGTAATTCTTCTCGATATTCCATTAAAATGTTTGCCATTGATTCGGCAACATCCTCGGTCAAACGATAGGCTGGTCCACCAATGGATAAGGAGCCTAAAATAGACTGTTGATAATCAAAAATAGGAACAGCAACTGCAGCAACATCGGGTATTGTTTCACCTGATGTATACGCCCACCCTACTTGTCTGATCATTGATAATGTCTCACAGATATCCTCCTTAGAAGTAATTTGACTTGCACCTCTATCAATTCCATCCTGGATAATTTTATGTTGTGATTTCTCTGGAATATAAGCAAGAATGGTTTTATGCGAGGCTCCTATATAGAGTGGACTACGCTTTCCCTTTGAATCTGAAAAACGAACATGACGTTGGCTCTCAACTATCTTTGCAAACAATCCCTCCTCCCGATCTAAAAGTGTTAGTACTACACTTTCTCCTGTTCGAGTGGCAACCTCTTGCATTATTGGTTCAATTAATTCCTTTAATTTAAGGTTGTCTTCTACCACATTACTTAACTCTATAAATTTAATTCCTAACTCATATTTTTGAGTATTGGGATTTCGAAATAAATAGCCCTTCTCTACCAATGTAGATACAAGCCTGTAAACAATGGTGTGACTCATATCCAGTTTCCGAGAAAGTTCTCTTAATCCCCAAGAGGGATTGTCAGAAGTAAATTCTTCTAAAATATTCAATGCTTTTAAAACTGTTTTTGAGCTCAATTCATTTCCCACCTCCTGCGGTTCTATAATAGAACCATAATTGCGAATATTGTTGTTAGAAACTATATTACCATAAATCACGATCATTTCAATTGAAAATTTAAAAAATTCAGAAAATTAGTGATATTTATGAAAAATTGAATAATATTTTGTGATAATATCACTAAAAACTCTATGAAATAGGCTTACAAGCGTAAAATAGCCCACACCTGTATCCAGGTATGGACTAATTCACGCTTACATGTGTTATATATCCAATTCTATTAAAACTGAACTGCTGATATTTAAAAAATACTTAAATCCCATTGCTTGGCAATATGTCGGAGAAGTCTAATCCCTGCGATGCTATTACCTTGTTTGTCGAGAGCAGGTCCGTAGACTCCAATCCCACATCCTTCAAGGAATGGAAGGTCCTTTTGTCTCGCTCTTGGAGGAGCAACTGCAACAATTCCACCAGAGACACCACTTTTTGCTGGTATACCGACATACGCAGCGAATTTTCCAGAAGCATCATACATCCCACAAGTTAACATCAATGCTTTTGCTAAGCGAGCAACTGGGCGTGGAATAATTTCTTTCTCCGTTTTGGTATCCTTCCCATCATTTGCTAATATTGCTCCTAAATGAGCCAAATCCTTCAGTGAAACTTCGATAGAACATTGTTTAAAATAAGTTTCCAATGTTAGTTCTAGCTCTGATTCCAGATAACCCGTTTCGACCAGATAATATCCAATAGCTCGATTTCGTATCGAGGTTTCGCTTTCTGATTCAAATACATCCATGTTTAAGGCAGGGCGGTAACCTAAAATTTTTTCCAGCAACCGAAAAAGTGGCGCCAATTTCTCATCAGACGTTTTTCCTTTCAATAGCGATGTTACCGTAATTGCTCCAGCATTCACAAATGGATTAAATGGTTTTTGGAGCTGTTTCATTTCTAGGTGCATAATGGAATTAAAAGCCTCTCCAGTCGGCTCCACATCGACCCGGCTCAGCACATAGGAAACGCCTCTTTCCATACATGCTACAATAAAGGTAAATACTTTAGAAATACTCTGCATGGTAAAAGGAATATCCACATCTCCAGACTCAATAGTATCACCGTCAATACCCATAATGGAGATTCCCAGGTGACTTTTATCCGCTTGTTGTAAAAGTGGTATGTAGGAAGCAAGTTCTCCTTCCTCCGTATGTTTCCAATAAAATTTCACCCAGTCATCGACATAATTTTGTAGCCAGTCTTTCGTTAATTTTGTATTTTGATTAATAGCACCTTGTACCACAAAACCACCTCACTAGGTAGTAGTTTGTGTAACTATTCCCGAAAGTTGCATGTAAAGATAAAATAGATCAATACAAATTATCTTTTTCAAGGGTAACTCGAAAATTTTGTGGAAAAGTTTTTTATCTATTGAATTCGAATCATCAATAGTTGACATAGAACCTGTATAATTTTTAACCTAAATTAATTCATCTCTTATTTTTTCTTTCCACTTAATTATGTTTTCTACTGCATTTGTTTCTCCGCCTAAGTATATATCTTCAATTGTCATTGACCACAAACGAAGTGTACGTTTTCTTTCTTTATTTGGGAGAGGATTTGTTATTTTACTTATGTCGGTTACTCTCTCTCGGTTCTTCTTGAGAATATAAGCATTATCCCAGTTATTATCATACGCGTCAGTAAATAAGTTGATTAAGTGCTGGTAACCCTCGACTGTATAATTGGAAGGATGTTGTATCATGTAACATGAAACAAGCCAGAAATGTAATGCATATAAATTAGGATTATTATGCTCCCAAGTAAGAGGAAAACAAAATAATTCATAACAGGAAAAACCATCCGTTTCATTTGCCCCACATTCCATACATCTACCAGATTCCATAATAGTATTATTATCAACCATAAAACTGACCCTTTCCTAAAACAAGTGTTTTTCTATAAGTTTATAATATGACGTAACGTAAAGGTCAATCTATAACATATGATTAGATAATTCTCTAGTAGTCGCACAGTCAAGATTGCTTTAAGTGATTTTCCTCCCGAAAGTTCAAATACTTTTTTAATAAAGGAAAATTAAAAACTTCGATTCCCTCTAACAAACCGTCAATAAAAAGAAGATGCTAATTCAGAAAAACTTCACAAACTAGGGTTTCAAATCGTTAATAACTTCTGTTTTTTCATATCAAAAGCATGTTATCTCAACAAGGAATGAAAATTAGTCCCATATTTGAGGCCTATCAATATTCATCGTTCTCATATAATCTAATAATTGACCTGTATGAACAGACTCATGATAAGCAATTCGCATAAGCATATCTCCAAGTGTCCTAACATAACCTACATCAGACCGGTCAATTTTAATGTTTTCTAAATCACTAGGAGTGATTGTTTTTATGTAATTAATGAATTGTTCACGATATGGTTGAGCAAATGCCAAGTCATCTTCTACTGTTGTAAATTTTTTTCTTTCGTAAGGATTAGACACATTTGTTAACACTCTACTACCTTTTCCAAGGAGTATTTGGTGGTAAAGATACTCCCCTTCTAATATATGTCTAATCATCTCAGCACAAGTCATGGCACCTTCGTCAGGTTTCCAATCTAACATATTGCTTGGTATGGCTTTCCATACTTTTATGCTCCGACGTCTAATTTCTTCAAAATTAAGTATAATTAAATCATTCTGATTCACGTTGTATCCCCTCCATATTTATAAGAACATTCGTTCCTATTATACATTAGTTCTGCCTAAATGAAAAATTTCAGGTGAAAGGGCTTCCGATTTTCATTTGTCACTACTATAAATCTTGTTTACCTTTACTCAAAATAGCGATACCGATTGTTAAACAACCGCTAGCTATTAGTTAAAAACCACGCTTACATACTTGTTAGAAACACTTTTCCTTTTGGCTTTTTAGAGGATTCCACAACTCTAATAGCCTCCTTTATATTAGCTAAATCATACTAGTAGACCAATCGATATAAAATGGCCATTCGGACGGATACAAAAAGCTAATTCATCGCCGTCAGAGCCTCAGAAGGGTTGATAGAACGTGCCAACATTCGAACAAGCACTTCATTTTTATTAGGTGGTTGAATGCTTTTATATTCAACTTTTAATACGTCCTCGGGATTACCAAATTCATGGTATTTCACACACATAGTATCCAAATTAAGAAAACCCCTTAATAAAAAGCAGATTTATTAGTAATAACCTTGCACTCCTCAGCTCAGTCAATTCGATCACCTTCTTGGATTATACAGCACAATAAGAATACACTAATTTATATCACTTTGAGAATAATAACGTATTAATTTACCATGTAGTTTTGCATACTCAATTTCTTTTCTTGTACTATTTCCAATGTAGCCATTTACATCGATCACAAAAATTTCATCTGACATATTAATTTTTTCATAATGCATTTGCTCAAATAATTCTGCTTGTTCCTCTGTGATTTCAATACCTTCACTTTGTTCAAAAAAACCAAGACTTAAAACAATATTCCCTTGCAATGTAAGATATGCATTTGCTTTCTCAAATTGCTCTTTAAACTTTGTAGACCCGCACAAAGTAATGACGTTCATGAAAAATGACCTACTTCCCTAATTTATTTCCATTTTTGTGAAATAGCGACCTTTCGTTATTTAAGTATCTACCTTTATTTAAATGATGGTGGGGTTTAAATTCGTGAAGTAACAGATAAAAGCTAATACTATCCAAAAATGGCATTTCTTACATGAGTTTTGATATAATTTATCCAAAGACTCTTTTTTACTAAAAATGTATAGACGGCGGGGAATGATTAACTTGGAATTTATTATTGGATTATTAATCCTTTTTGGTGTAGTTTATTTTTTACAGAAAAAAGGCATTGTGAAACATCTTAAGTTCCCTACAGTACATAACAACATCGTTATAAAACGTGACATGAATCGTAAACTCACTATGTCCTATAAGACCTTTAATGGAATAGAAGACTACTTATTTTTCACGAAACAAGCCCGACCATATACGCTGAACTATGACGTTAAGGTCCAAGCAGGTTCACTCATATTGAAATGTGCAAAAGGAAAAGAAGTTTTATTCGAAAAAGAGTTTACTCAAGATGAGCAGGGATCTTTTTCATTTACTGCCAAACATAATCGTTATCACTTGTTCGTAATTGGAACGTATACACAAGGCGGATGTGATGTTACATTCATCCCTCAATCAACTGAAGCTATTAATGAGTTATGAATAATACCTCTTTTTACATCTCCATATTATTACAATTACAACATAAAACGGTAGAATAAATAGTGAAGTATTGTGGAAAGAATTAACTGGTTTGAGCTTGCATTAGCTCATATATCTTACGAACTGTGTTGACATTTCTTATCGTAACCTGTTTGTAGATCTTTGACCCAACGATCCTTGACATACCGCTTTTGGTTACATTTTTCTTATCGACAGACCATAGGATCGCTCCAGGGACATATTTTACCGTGTCAATATTTGGTTTAATAACCAGATTTCCAAGTACAGCTTCATTATCAATTTCATCCCATAAAAACAGGACATCACTTTTCATGTCTTTGTCATTTCTCCATGACTCCGGAATTGCACGAATGAGTTCTCTGATATCATCAATACTACGAATTACTACGTTTATTTGTAATCCAAAATCATTATGTATCGCTTCTTCCAATAGCCGGGATAGATCATCCTTTGATAGACCATTGTTTGAAAAAATAATATTACCAGTATTGATATAAGTTATCACACTTTGCATTCCGACTTGTTCAAACGTTTGTTTAAGCAGCTTCATGTCTATTTTGTTTTTTCCACCCACATTAATTCCTCGAAGTAGCGCAATATACACCATAACTATACTCCCTTTAACTTTTTCTATCACCTTATTGGCTAGTCCATCAAAGTTGCGTTGATCGGATCCCTTTAGCTACATATTCGATATTCATCATCCAATTTTATCACATATATTACCAATAAAGTCTGAAAAAGAGGAGAAATTTGAGGTTAACTGTAAAGGACGACCTATTATGATGTAGGTCGCCTGAAATGTTAATTATTGTCCTTGATTTCCCATATTTGTTGCATTAGAAAGAAATTTTTGGATTTGCTGTCCTTGTCCTTGCCCCTGTCCCTGTCCGTTCATCATATTATATGCAGCAATGCCTACACCTATTGAACCTAGTATAGATAACCACTGAATATTTCTCATGAAAATAACCCCCTAGTTAAATATCGGCTATTTCTAGCCTTTATTATTTTGTGAAAAAAGGGTTTAAAAATGTGTGGAAATCATTTCTGTCTAACCTGCAAAAAATATAAGATAACCATTTGAATACAATCTCACTAATTGATTAAAATAAAAATGTGTAGATTTATCATTTTTTCTACATAATTTTAGCTTTGCATATCCTTTTTTGCACGTTTTATAAGCTGAACGACGAAATCGGATTTATAATCGGAATAAGCTAACAATTTTCGATAACCTTGTTGATATGCTTCCAATTTATGTTTAGCATATCGATTCGCGTCATCAGGGTGCGTTCGTAAATAATTTCGTAGCAGTATATTATCATTCCATATATTCGACCTATATCGAGTTATTGCCAAGTTGAATGAGCGAATACCACGCTTCCGACAGTATATTCTACCTGGAACACCAGCTGTTCCGAGGCATTCATAACCAATCTGTTCTAACTCTTTTTTTTGAGCCAATGTTATCTCTAAAGAATTAGGAATCCCTACTAATATATCGACAATCGGTTTTGAAGGGAGTCCTGGAACAGAAGTGCTACCAATATGCTCAAACGTGACATTTATATCGAAGATAAGTTTTAATGACCTTATTTCTTCCTCATACCAATTCTTCCATTCAGGATTGAAGTTTGAAATTGAAATTTCTTCATCAATCTCCATATACCTGCCTCCTACCTAATTATTTACTTATTGTTATTACGTTGGAAGGTAAAGTACCTGACTCTATCCAATTTTCGATCATTTCGTTAAAGAAAACAGGTTTTATCAGGGGTAGTCCATGACCAACATGAGGAATAATGATCCCTGTACAATTTGAATTGTTGGCAACTAAATCTGAAGCTGATTTTTTCATTACTTCTTTTTCATTTTCACCAACTGTAACTAATATCTTTCCTTCGGCTTTATCAAAATGGTTGGGGATGTCAAATGACATATTTTCTTCTAATATTCGAATAAGTGTATTTGCTTTCATTTGCGTACTTTCATTGTAATATGTTTCGAAATATTCTTCCTCAATATAGAGGGATTTCGCTTGAAGTTTTGAAAAGGATTTGTTTTTAACTAATGGAAAAGATAATTTTATGGAGGGTCCTATCATTTTTCTGACAACTGAGTTTGGTCTGACTAATGCACTGTTAATAATTGCATAATCAACTAAATTGGGATTGAGACTCAACATTTGAATAATTACTTGTGCACCTAACGAGAAGCCAACAACTATTATTTTTTTTCCATTTGCTTTTTTGGCTATTAACTCATTTACTTTTTCTGCACTTAGTAGAATGGTGAATTTTTCTGTATTTTTACTTTTACCTTGTTCTGGCAGGTCAATTGTAACGCAATGATAGTTAGTAAAGTATCGAATTTGTTTTTCCCACATCCAACTACTTACTCCACCTCCATGTAAAAACACCATTAATGGAGCGTACTTATCCCCATACTCTTGATAACTTAAATCCAAATTATCCACCTCTTTTTTGTTTTGTTATTAAATTAACTGACCATTACTTTAATAAGAAAAAGAATTATTTCATTTTTTAAGAAACACCCTGGAATAAGTGAGATATCTGTTACATTACTCTGAAATAACCCCCTCACTTAATAACGACTTGCTGACCTAAGAAGTACCTTTATTTTATATTAAACTATTGATTATAGCCCTTTTTTATTAACTAAGTCTGCAAACGCTTTATATGCTTGACTTGCATATTTCTCGTCTAGTCTTATTAATCCTGTTTCTATATATCGGTAAGGCTTAGGTACTTCTTTCACATATAAATCCTTATAAGTATCTGTTAGAACTGATTTTGGTAAAAGAGTAGAAGTTATTCCCTCCCTTACACTACTCAAAAGAGTGTCTAATGAGCTAATCTCCATATATTTATCTAGAGATTCCTCTTCATCTTGATACCATTTTTCTAATTTCCTCCTAAAAGGGCACCCTTGCGGAGAAATTGCCCAACGGATATTAGACATATTAAATAGTTCTTCTTTTCCTGTTAGGACGACAAGTTCATTTGTTTGTAAGTAATCGAGTGTGAAGCTTGTCTTACTTAAATCACCAGTTACTAAGTACCTGTTGGCTCATCATCTTGTAAAGCTCTGACTGATTCATCAACCATATGTAAAATGAATTCAGCATATTTCCTAAATTATTTTCCTTTTTCAGTAATCGCTATACCTTTAACCCCTCTGTGAAATAATAATACGCCCAATTCATCTTCTAACTTCTTTAGACGAGCGATTACATTGGACTGAACATAATTTAACTGTTTAGCAGCGCCTGAGATACTTCCACTTTCTGCTATAGCTAAAAAAACTCTTATATCTCTTAACTCCATACTAACACCCCAAAACCAAATATATCTTTAAAAGTGATATTAATATCTCTAACAATCATTAACATGATAAAAGTTCTTCCTTATAATTATATTTGTATTTCTGTTTCGTTAAAGCATAAGCCATTGTCAACGTAAAAAGTAAATTTAGGATGGTACTAACAACGGTAATAAAAACTTACAAAAGCCGGGAAATTACGAATCCCCTCCTTTGAGAAATGGAAGGAAGACCTTTAAGTAAGAAGAAATCATACACTTTTACGCATAGGTATGATCTCTTTTTGTTTGAAAGTGGAAAATGATATTATAATTAACATTTTACAAAAAATTACACAATTAATAGTTGATAATTCCAAACTGTATGTTAAACTGACACTGTTCTAATTTAGAAGATAATCGAAAAGAAGGAGGGTTAAAGTGAAATACAAAATAGGTATTATTGTTTTAATCGTAAGTTTACTTTTCAATATCTTTTTATTATTTCAAAATAAAGAATTAGAGAAAATGGCTGATAGTCGTGCTAACATTATATATAGCAACTGGTATAGAACAGTTATGGCTCTTAGCGATCCTGACTTTTACTCCTCTTTGTCTGAAAATGAGGAATCGCGGGAAATTGGGAGATTTTTTGGTGCATCAGAAGATTTAGTGGGGATACTTTTAACAAAGTATCCAAAAATGGATAGAAATTTAATTAGCTCTTATACAATGAGTTCCATTTTTAGTGGTGAAATTAATCCATATACACGATTAAAAATGTTAATGGAAAAACATAATTTTTCTGAAGAAAATCTACCGACTCAAGAACAATTCGAAGCGTTGTTCAAGGACGTTGATAAGGAGTTAAACTAATAAAAACTTCATAACTCATGATTAAATAAGCCTTGTGAAAAAAACACGCAAACTTCTAATTTTGTTAAAATATTAATTAACAAAATTGAGTTGCGTGTAGTTGAATTCTAACATTTCTTTACCTGATTAGAAGGGGTAATTGTTACACAATCAAATGAATAGAAAGTTATTATTTTGGAACATTAGTCAAATCAGTAAGTTGCTGTTGTGATATTTTCGCAAACTCTGAAGTCTAGTTTTAATAAAAACTTTACTTAAAACCTCACGATATAGTTATCCTCCATTGATCAAAAGTACAACCTTTCCTGGAAACTTCCGATCTATTAATTGCTGGGCGATCGTTCCGATTTTCTCCCACGGTGCTTCTACTGCTATATAAGGCTTCAACTGACTCTTTGCAACCAAGTCTCCTAAAATCTCCAGACCTTCTTCAATCGTTATAAGATAATCGCCATTTATTCTACTTCACGCCATAACTCCTGTATTAATTCTATTATCTTTTTCTGAATTGGTGAAAGCAGTCGACTTGGATGATAGATTAAATAAATAGAACGGTGATGAGACTCAAACTCTTTGAATAAAATGGTCCCTTCTTTTATTTCCTGCTCCACGGAAAGCTTAGAAACGACAGCAATTCCAAGGTTGGCCAGTATCGACTTTTTTATCGCCTCTGCGCTTTGCAGTTCCAGTTCGTATTGAAACTGCAGCTTGTTTTGCTCACACCACCCTCGAAATATTTTAGTTGATCTGGAATCTTCCTCTCTCAACAAAATTCGCTCATTAGCGAAAATTCGCGGATCATCTTTCCGATACCTAGCCAGTCTGTGTTTTACATGCATGGCAATACCAATGGGATCTTCCTTAATTGGGAGAGAGACAAACTCTGCCACTTCTTCCTTCTGTGCCACAATAATGCCGATATCAATACTGTAATCATGCAAATAATCGCGGATAGCTCTCGCATTATGAACGCGTATTTTCAGATCGGAATCAGGGATCTCCTGAAAGATATGCGGCAGTGTCGCGGGAATTAGAGAGTTTGCCACCGTATTGCTAACCCCAATAATAACAGAGCCTTTTCTAATATCTTGAATATCTAGTATGGTTTGTTCCGCTTGCTTATGAATTTGCAGGATCTTTTCCACATATGGCAGCAGTATTTTTCCGGTAGAAGTGAGCATTGTACGTCTACCTCTATATTCCACGAGTTCAAGATTGCACTTGGTTTCCATTTTTTTAATATGAAAAGTTATCGTAGGTTGGCTTAATTGCAGTTGTTCTGCGACTTTCGTTAGTTGGCCCTTTTGATGAATGGCCTGTAATATTTCGTATTGCTGAAGTGTGAACATATTCATTGCCTCCTATAGAAAAAATCTATACTTAACTAATATTTTATAAAAGAAATATTAATAATGCCTTAACAGGGTGTTAATTTAACGTTAACGTTTGCTTTGTATACTAAATGTAAGACCAAAAAGGAGGAATTATAAAAATGAAAAAATTATTGTTACTTGTAGTTGGTATGTTGTTTATTGTCACAGCTTGTGGAGCAGACAATGGACCAGTAGAAGCACAAAATAGTGAAGTAGAATTAGATACCATTCGCTTTGTGGACACAGGGGCAGAGGGGATGGAAGAATTAAAGCGAGAGTTTGGTCCTTTCAAAGAGGCATTGGCAGAAACAACTGGTAAAGAGGTGGAATTTTTCTCGATTTCCAATCGAACAGCAGCCACTACAGCGATGGAATTTGGCCAGGTAGATGTCGTGCTGACTGGACCTGGTGAGTATGTAACCATGAAGAATGCAATTGATGTCAAAGGCATTGTTGGAATTACAAGACCAGGATATCGTAGCATTATTGCAGTACCTGCTGACAGTGACATCCAAACGCTTAAGGACTTAAAAGGAAAAACGATTGCTATGAAGGATGTTGGCTCCACTTCAGGTCATGTTACTCCGATGGGTATGCTGATCGACGCAGGAATCGATCCAAACAATGATGTTAAATCCATTATGCTAGGGGAAACCTTTGTGGAAGCTTTTAAATCTGGCGAAACAGATGCTATTGCCTTCTCTCTATCTAGATACAATGATTTAGTTGCAGAATGGGGAGAAGAAAATGTACGCGTCCTAGCAGAAAGTGAAGATCTTCCTAATGATTTATTTGTAGCAAGTGAAGAGATGAGTGATGAACAAGTGGAAGAGATGAAGCAGCAAATGATCGACAATCAGGATAAGTTGTTGGAAAGTATGCTTATAACAGGTGAACACGAGCATTATCAAGAAAGTGAATTTGTGGAAGTCGATGATAAACAATATGATGAACTTCGCAACATTTATGAAGAAATTGGAATTGAAATCGAATAGTGGAGGCCAAAGATGCTATTGCTTAAAGACGTAACGAAAATTTTCCCCGACGGTACAGAGGCCCTATCTTCGATCAATTTAGACCTCTCCACAGGAGAGCTGGTCATTTTGCTTGGTCATAATGGTTCAGGCAAATCCACCTTACTACGTACTATGGGAGGCTTGGAAATGCTCACTGCTGGTGATATTTTACTAGGAGGTCAATCAATCCCTCATGCTAACCGAAAGGAAATGAGAAAGCTACGAACCAAAATGGGACATGTTTTCCAAAAATTTAATCTAATTCCGACGGTATCTGTATTTCAAAATGTTCTATTTGGTGCATTGAGCAGACACCCCTTCGTCTTCACGGCATTACATCCATTCGCAAAAAAGAAGCTGCGTGAGAAAGCGATGTATTGTCTTGAACGAGTGGGTCTCGCTCCTTTAGCAACAAGGCGTGTAGACCAGTTATCAGGTGGCCAGCAACAGCGAGTGGCCATTGCGCGAATGTTAATGCAAGAGCCTGCCATTATATTAGCAGATGAACCGATTGCTTCACTTGATCCAAAGGCTGGGATTGAGGTAATGGACTTACTGGTTGATGTCGTAAAAGAAAATAAAATGACGATGATTTGTACCCTTCATCAGCTCGATTTAGCCGCATCCTATGGTAGTCGCTTTGTCGGATTACATAAAGGACAGTTAGTATTAGATGAGCAGAAGAATAATCAGACAGCCCATTCGTTTGCATGGTTGTATGATGAACTGAAAGAGGTACATAGTTATGTCGAATAGCACCTATAAAGATACACCTCCACGTTTTTCGATGCCACCCGTATGGTCTTGGATTGTCATGGTTGTCTTTCTCCTGTTTTTTATCACAGGGGTAGTTCATGCCAATATTTCTTTCACACGGATTTGGGAAGGCACAGCAAATATCGGTACCTTCCTGGCACGAGCCTTTCCGCCAGACATGACTCGTTGGGATAGTATTTTATTGGCAATGCTTGAGACATTTGAGATTGCACTAGTAGGCACCGCATTTGGAGTATTGATTAGTCTCCCGACCGCTTTATTGATTTCCCAAAACACAACTCCCCATTTCTTGGTGAGTAGGGTGCTTCGCTTTATTGTTTCTGTGATGCGAACGGTGCCAGATTTAGTGTGGGCATTAATTTTTGTGATCTCGGTGGGCCTTGGTTCTTTTGCTGGTATTTTAACAATTATGGTTGATACCATCGCTTTCTGTGCCCGTTTCTTTTCCGAAAGAATTGAGGAAATTGAGAAAGGACCTGTTGAAGCAATTCATTCGACTGGCAGTAACCGCTTAGGTGTCTATGTAGCTTCGATTATACCAATTGGCTTTCCTTCCTTTGTTGCCACAAGCTTATATTCTGTAGAAAAAGCCATACGGTCTGCCGTGGTGCTTGGACTTGTTGGTGCAGGTGGAATCGGGATAGAATTATCAACGTCTATGTCATTGATGAAATACAATGAGGCTTTTATGATCATTATCATTATTTTTATTGTCGTTGTCTCTGTAGAACAGCTGTCAGCATTAATTAGGAAAAAATTAATTTAAGGTACATGTTGGAGGAGGAAGCAAATTGCTTTTTTTAATACGTCATGGAGAAACAAAATGGAATCAAGAGAAAAAACTGCAAGGACAGCTAGACATTCCTTTAAGTGAAAGGGGAATGGACCAAGTACAACGCTTAGGGGAATACTTTGATGACCACCAAATTGTTTTTGAGCATGTGTATACTAGTGACTTGTTAAGAGCACGTCAAACAAGTCAAATAATTTCAAAAAATATGCCAGTTCAACAAATTAAAACGGACTCAGCACTCAGGGAACGTTATTACGGAGAATTGGAAGGGAAATATATTGAAGAAATTTTAACGATTATGCCTGATTATCACACAAATTTTGGGGTTAAAATGCAGTATGGAGTGGAATCACTAGAGCAGGTGCAACAGCGAATGGTGTCATGTATCACAGCTATTGCCACTCAGACAGCAGGGGCTCCCACGTTAATCGTTTCACATGGAGGAGCCATTAATGCCTTTCTCCATTACATTACAAAAGGGAAGTTAGGCACAGGAAAAGGTAAGCTGGCGAACACCTCCATTACGCGCTTGCAATGGAGGGAGCCTTTATTTAATGTACAAATGTATAATGACACCCCACATTTACTGGTGAAATAAGGGGGAAGGAATGGTTCTGTTATGAAAAACGGAGCCATTTTTTATGGTCTGTTCATGTGAAATAATTTGAAGTATCTCCCCAGCAAATACGACTCTCATCTCTATCGATAGTTTTGGCACTTAATCAGTTTGCACTTTCCACCGATCACACTAAAAGAAAATCCTTGAAAAGCAATTTATCCAATCAAGGTTTTTCTTCTAATCTATTAAGTTTTAATTTATTATCAATTATACCGTTATCTTTATTCTCTCTTCCACTTGTTTTATGCTTGGCATACCATGTTGTGCACCTAATTGCTCGATTGCTATTGAAGCAGCAATATTTGCTTTGAATATAGCATCCTCTATGGCGTGTCAGAAGCTATAAAAAAAGCTAATGCACCATTAAATGTTCTTTATTGCTCCATTCTCAATAGCTCCTTAATATCTTCTTCTGTAAGTTGAATGGAAGAGTTCCCTTTGTTTCCAATAATCTCGTCAATTAGCTCTTGCTTTTTCTCTTGCAGCTCGTTCATTTTTTCTTCAATGGTCCCACGAGCAATCAGCTTGATTACCTCTACCTTTTTGGTCTGACCCATTCTGTGGGCACGATCGGCTGCCTGTTCTTCAACAGCTGGGTTCCACCAGAGGTCGTATAAGATAACGGTATCTGCACCTGTTAGATTAAGACCTGTGCCGCCTGCCTTCAATGAAATCAGAAATAGTTCACGCTCCCCTGTATTAAATCGATCACATAATTCCACTCGCTCTTCTGAAGGGGTTTGCCCATCCAAATAAAAGAAGGGTCGCCCTTGTAATGCTAGTTCATTCCCAATCAACTTCAGCATTTTCGTAAACTGTGAGAAGATGATTACTCTTCTGCCGGCTTGTTGAGACTCTTCTATCATCTGTTGTAGCTGTTCAAATTTGGCCGAACTACCTTTGTATCCAGCAACAAATAAAGATGGATGACAACAAATCTGCCTGAGTCGAGTCAATCCGGCTAGAATTTTAATCCGATTCTTTTGAAGTGCATCTTTATCCAAGTGCTTTAGCGTATCTTCTTTTAATTTTGCGAGATATGCTGCATATAACTTCTTCTGTTCGGGAAGCAATTCAATTGATTCGATTGATTCTGTTTTTTCTGGAAGCTCTGCTAGTACATCTTCTTTCAGCCTTCGAAGCAAAAAAGGCCTGATTCTTCTTGAAATCTTGCTCCTAGTAAGATTACTGTATTCCTTTAGACCAAGCAAAAGTTCTGGGAATACAACGTGGAAAATCGACCACAATTCTTCCAATGAATTCTCGACAGGTGTTCCAGTAAGGGCGAATCGGTGATTTGCTTGGATTTTTTTTACTGTTTTTGCTGTTTGCGTGTAGGGGTTCTTAAATGCCTGTGCTTCATCAAAAAATACTGTATGAAACGACTGCTTTTGATACCATAGAATATCTTTAAGTAATAACGGATAGGAAGTAATGAGCACATCAGACACATCATTGTCCATTATATCCTTCTGTAAGTTAATTCGATCTGCCTTCTTACCATCTACAATTGTTGCTTTTATTTCCGGACTATATTTATTTATTTCACTCAACCAGTTATAAGTTAATGTTGATGGACAAACAACCAGAACTGGCAGCTTCCTTTCACGGATATTCGGTAGTTCTGATACAATAAAAGCAATACTCTGTAATGTTTTTCCTAACCCCATATCATCTGCCAAAATCCCACCAAAACCATATTCAGCAATTGTTTTCATCCATCTATAGCCTTGTAGCTGATAGTCCCGCAAAATAGGTGACAAACTTACTGGTACTTTAAACGCCATTTCCTCCGGGTGTTCGATTTTTCTTAGGAATCGGCGGAAAGATTCCTCTATCGTGAAGGTTTCATCATTTACTACATCTAACAGCCTTAACCCTTGAACAAGCGGTACTTGGAACCCACTTTCAAGATCTTGATCTTGGATAGGTTCTGCATGTAAAAAGCGTCTGATCTCTTCAAACTCTTTTGTCTCCAGTGAAAGAAGTGATCCATTACGCAGTCGGTAATATTTTCGCTTTTCCTCCAAGGCGAGTAACAGCTCACGAATATGCTTTTCATGAATGCCTTCCATTTCAAATTTGAATTCCAACCAATTGGTTCGTTCTTTTTTCATTGCCACCCTTATCTTCGGACGTGCATTCCCTTTAAAAATTCGGTTACGGACAGCAGTTGTAGCATAGATCTGGACAAGAGATTCCAACTTCGGCATAACATTGTGCAGGAATTCATACTCCAGCTCTTCGTTATGCAAGAAATAGCCACCCTCTGTTTTAGCAAACGAGCTTTCATCCATCAACTTTAGTATCTCTTTTTCCTTTTCTTCGTCTCTTATAAGTGAGGTAGTTGTAGGGATTTCACGATCCTCTAATGGATTGATAAAGATATTTCCATAATGGAACTCCAACCCTGCAAGCAGGCGATTTTTGACTCTGTCTACGTATAGCTTAGCAACTAACGGTGTCTTGTCGAACCGCTCCTTTATTCCTCTTGATAGGCGTACAACTCCTAATTTCCGTAATCCGGGAACAACTTTTTCCATAAAAAGATCCATCTGTGCTTGTGGAATAGGTATTTGATTGGTTCCTGAAGCATCCAGTAATTGTTTAAGATTGGTGAGTTGCTCCATTTGTTCGTCAGCCATTTTAATAATTTTCCCATCATATAACACAAATTGATAGGATGGCATCACTGTTAACTGATTAAATCCATGTATCTTTAGATAATAATCCTTTCCATCCATTTCAGAAAATTGAAACAGTAAAGGAAGCCGTTCCTCGGATACCTGAAGATGATCATATGTATACCCCTCATATTCTATCTTCACCAGTGGTGCTTTTGTCAGTAAGGAAATCAGCATACCACTGGAGGATGGCGGAATTAGTAATAAGTGTGTCGGAGTACCATCCTTATATTTACGAAGTAGTGCATCTTGATCTTGGTTCACCTGCATAAGTTGCCTAAGAACCGCATCTGTTTCTACTGGGAAACAGTGAAGATCTGGATCATAGGTAAATGACTTGGATAATGTGACAGGTGCCCCCTCTTTCACTTGCTTCAAAAAATGATGAATATTCTTCACTCGAATTGGACCGATATTCACTTGTATGCCAAACATGTACTGTTCCTTATTAATAGGGATAGGTTTACATGTGAAGAATAAATGAAGGACTTGACGATTTTCAAAATGTGCCTGATGACTGCTTGAACGGATAGGTTGATGATGAAAAATTGTCTTAAGACCTTCCGTCAAATCTTGATTTTCTTTCATTTTCGACTCAACAATCGGCACTGTTCCTTGTCGTTGGTGCTCATTAATGGCTACCAAGACTGCTGCAATATGCTGACAATCGTGTGTGAAGGATGGTAATGTGATACAGGTACATGCTGTCTTGATTTTATCTCCCGCATTTTGGATTGTAACATGGAAGTTCTCAGATCCTTCGACAGTTGCCTCACAGCTATCAGGAGTATATTGATGAAAGGTTACTTTATTAGCTTGATGATAGGAAGTTCCTCTTTTAAAGGAGATATTCCCACACATATCTTTAACGATCTTCTGATTTAACTTTATGTTCATGCATTTTTGCCCCTCACTTGATATTCCATTTCGAAACTAATTATCACCATTATAGTATACGATTGAGGTTAGTTGAATACAAAGGGGCTATGTTTTAGTCTAAAAACACACTAAATTAATGGAAAAATGGGAAAACACACTAAGTTCCTTTTTTGGAACAATAGTGTGTCTCTTTGCCATCTCTGTTAATATAATTTGATTTGCTATCGCCACAGAAATTATCTTACCGATCGAATAGACAGCTATTTTATCTTGTTTATTCTATCTTCCACTTGTTTTAGGCTTGGCATACCTTGTTGTGCCCCTAATTGCTCTATTGCTATCGAAGCAGCAATGTTCGCCTTATATATAGCATCCTCTATTGGTATATTAGAGGCTATGAAATAAGCTAATGCACCATTAAATGTGTCTCCAGCTCCAGTAGTATCCACCACATTGGCTGGATACGTTTCTATAATATTGCCTTTATACATGGCCCCTTTGGCACCAATTGTTGTGATAAGCTTATCGTAGTAATTTTCTTTGATATTACCGAATAGATAGTTACCTTCTTCTTCGTTTGGAGTTATATATATAGCTTTCTCCAATATATTCTTTGGCAATTTCGTTGCAGGTGCAGGGTTAAGGATAAAAGGAATATTATGTTCACTGCATAGATTAGCACACCAAATAACCGTCTCTATAGGAATTTCCATTTGCATTAATACGATATCGCTATCTAAAATTTTATTCTTCCATCTATTTACGTATTCTTCATTGACGCTCTCGTTTGCTCCAGGAATGATCATTATCCTGTTATCTTTTTCATAGAGAATAATATTAGCAATACCTGTGCTTAAGTCTTGGTCAATTTCTACACCCGAAACATCGATATTTTCACTCTTTAGATGAGCTAACAAATCCTGTCCTAATACATCATTACCTACTTTACCAATAATAGATACATGTGCTCCTAATCTAGAGGCAGCTACCGCCTGGTTTGCACCCTTCCCGCCAGGCATCATTTCAAATGTTTCCCCAATCATTGTTTCTCCTTGATTAGGCAATCTAGATACTGATGTTAATAAATCCATATTAATACTTCCTATAACCGTTACTTTTGGTTTATACAATTTTGTCACCCCTTGTTTAAAGAGCTCTTATACATTTCTTCTTTTCCGCTGTATCATTTTATTTAAGACAGGCAGGATAAGAGATAATATTGCTATAATAATTAAAACTAATGATATTGGTCTTGTGAAAAATATGGAATAGGGAAAATCTCCACCCATTAATAGCGCTCTTCTAAAATTGGATTCAGCCATAGGTCCTAATAATAAACCGAGAATCAGCGGTCCTAAAGGATAATCCAACTTCCTGAATATCAGTCCTACCATACCACTAATAAACACTATCCATACATCGAAAAATGAGTTATTTAAAGCGAATGCACCGATTATACTAAATAGAATGACAGAGATCCAAATATATTCCTTGCGTATTAACATTATACGGGCAAACAAATTAGATCCGATTAACCCTAATATAATAACTAAGATATTGGCTAATAGTAATAAACCAATAATGGTATATACAATATTTGGGTCCTCCACAAATAAATTAGGTCCTGGTTGTAATCCATACATCATTAATGCTCCAATTAAAATCGCTGTTACAGCATCACCAGGGAGCCCAAGTGTAAGCATTGTAGTAAATGCACCGCCAATCACTCCATTGTTAGCAGTAGTTGTTGCTGCTAAACCAGCCAAAGATCCTTTACCATACTCTTTTTTCTTTTCTCCTTTGACAAAGCGTTTACTTTGCTCCCATGTAACAATAGATGCTATATCTCCACCTGCTCCTGGTATCGCTCCAATAATAGGAGAGAGAACGGAAGAAAATAAAAAAGGTTTTCTCATTTCTTTTCTCTCTTTTCTATTAGGTAAGATTCTATTTAAGCGTTTAGTCACATTACTCTTTCTATTATTACTTTGGTCATTTTTGGATAGAAATTGGAAAAAGACTTCACCTAACCCAAATAAACCAATCATTATCGGAATAAAGGATATTCCCTCATACAAATCACTTTGATTAAATGTAAACCTTTGAGTACTCGTGATAGGATCTAACCCGACTGTAGCAATAAGCAACCCGATAAAACCACTAATTAGTCCTTTTCTTATTGATTTACCTGAAACACTTACCATGATTGATAAACCAAAAATGGCTAATGCGAAATACTCAGCTGCTCCAAAATTCAAAGCAAATTGTGCGATAGGCTTAGAAAATATCATTAAGAATATAACACTAATGATTCCTCCTAGTCCTGAATAAATAGCATTTACTCCTAGAGCCAAGCCAGGCTTACCTTGTTTTGTTAATGCATATCCATCAAAACTCGTTACCATAGATGCAGGTGTACCGGGTGTATTAACTAATATAGCTGGTATTCCTCCAGCAAATATAGCCATACAATATATAGAGATAAGCATCGCTAAACCTTGTTCTGGCGGGAGCCAAAAAGTCATAGGGGTTAAAATGGCAACCCCCATAGTAGCACTCAACCCAGGAAGTGCTCCGATAAATAATCCTAGAATGCTACCTAACAATAAAAACAATAGTGTACTAGGCATCAATATTTGTGATATGACTTCCATGAGAATGTCTCCAATCTATAGCATTATATTAAATCCTTCAATGAAGACGAAATGTACTACTACACTTAGTCCGACAGATACTAATATAGAAGGGATTAAAGGTAGCTTAAGTACCATACAAAGTAAAAACATTGAAGCACTTGCGACCAAAATAAACGGTAAAACTCCTAAAAGACTGATGAACCCTGCAATGACTGCAATAAATAAGAATAATTGTAAAACTCGCCTTCTGCTTTCTTTAGAAAATAAACGTTTACTACTCTTGGCTCTTAGACTGAAAAATAATTCTATTATAATAGTGATCATTATCAACATTATTATTAGCCTCGGAAAGTAAGCAGGCCCTATTCCGTCTGAACCGAACATAGTAGAAAAATTGTAAGTCTGCCAATACAAAAATCCGCAGATCATCAATATCACAAGACTAAAACTAACATTAGCAATTCTCATAATCTCACTCCTGACAAGAATTTGAATGGGCCTTGCTATCGTATACATTTAGTTACTGAGGTCTATATTTGGTATCAATTCAGAAAAATACTCATACTGTTCTTGAGCAAATTGTTGAAATTCTGCTCCATCTTTATAGTTTAGATTCATTCCTCTTTCTTCTAGTAATTTTGTAAATGCCTCACTTTCAGCAGCACTTTTAAATGCAGCTTGTAAGATATCTATTACTTCATCTGGTGTGTCTTTTGGAGCAACAAATCCACCCCAACCAGAAAGATTAATATCATATCCAAGCTCTTGTAAGGTAGGTACATCAGGTACATTTGCATCACGCTCTTCACTCATGACTGCCAATACTTTGAAATCTTCACTGTCCAAACCAGCAACTACTTCCGAAGGACTAACTGACACTGCATCTACATGTCCACCCATTAAAGCTGTTACAGCAGGAGCCGCTCCATCATATGGAATGTACTCTAATTCAAGATCTAATTCCTGAGCAAAGGCTGCAGCTGCAATATGCCAAATAGAACCTGTTCCAGAATTACCTACCTTTACTTCACCTGGATTCTCTTTCGCATATGCAATGAAATCCTCTATTGTGTTATATGGCGCATCAGCACTAACAGTGATTGCAGCAGGAATTGTCATTAGTTGTCCTATCGCTTTATAGCCATCAGGAGTAATGTCTGCTAAACCTAATTCTTCTACCATCGCTAACTCAACTGGAACATATCCGATTGTATAACCATCTGGATTCGCATCTCTTGTTGCGAGCATTCCTGAAGTTCCCGAACCACCTGTTTTATTTGAAACAACAACAGGAACATCAAGTTCATTTTCCATTTCTGTAGCGATTGTACGTGATACAAGGTCAGATGCTCCTCCCGCCGCAAATGGCACCACTACTTCTATCTGATTTTCTGGAAAGTTGGAATGATCTGCACTCCCACTGTTAGAGCCACATGCGGATAATATACCTATAATTGTTAGAATGGATATAGTTACTAATAATTTTTTCATATTTATCTCCCTCTCATCGAATATCTTTCGTAGAATCTCCTTCTACATACGTTGGTTTGATAACAATCTCTTTAGGCGGAAATTCAGAATTAAGTATTAAACGGTTTTTCAACAAAATAGTGGCTTCTAATCCAATACGATTTACTGGCTGTGTCATTAATGATAACTTCGGTTCTAGAAGCTCCCATTGCTGACTATCACCAAAGGCAATGACAGATAATTGGTTTGGTATTTGGATCCCTTGCTCCTTAATCGCTTTCAACATCCCTTTAGTAATAGTATTGTTACAAGAATACAAAGCAGTAGGTGGATTAGGAGATAGTAACAATTCCATTGTTAACCGATATGCTATGTCTTCTGCAAAATTGGTTTCCTTCCATAAAGAAGTATCTACTTGTATGCCTAAATCATTAAAAGCATCAAGTGCACCAGCGTATCTGTCCCTTCCGATAGAATTTTTCTTATGACCATATAAAACACCAATCTTTGTATGGCCTAACTCATATAACTTTTTTATACTTTCATACGATCCGTAATAATTGTCGTCTACTATCAAATCCGTCTCTATACCATCTACTTTCCGATCCAATGCAATAACTGGAATATTGTTATTTAAGATTTGTTGGATCATATCAGCATTTCCGCCAGTAGGAATAATGACTAATGCATCTACTTGTTGTTCCATTATTATCTGTAAAGATGCGAATTCTGCCTCTTTCTCATCATTATGACTCAACAGAATCATATGAAGCCCTAATGAACGAATTGTCTTTTCAACTTCTTTAGCAATAGTCATTAAATATAGATTGGAAATATCCGAAATTAATACAGCTACTTTATTTGATTTTGAGGATTTTAGGCTACGCGCATTAGCATTAACGCTATAACCAAGTCGGTTAATCGAATCTATCACTTTACTTAATGTTTCTTTACTGACGTAACCCTTCTTATTTATCACTTTAGATACCGTTGCAATTGAAACATTACAGTCATTTGCAACATCTTTTATCGTTACTCTTTTCTTCATCATTTACCTCCGCGTGAACTAAAGTTACTATCTATTATAAAAAACGGAAGTATTGCATGGAACAATAAATACCATTATAGCTTCGAATATTTTTCTTTCCATTGATTAATTTCTGTTTCTAATGCGGAAACATTCTCACTATTAATATCAAGATGAGGCGCTTTCACTGAACCTGCATGAATACCTCGCAACTCTAGTGCTTTTTTAAAATAAGACATATTTGCTCCACCACGTAAAATCTGAATAATTTCATCAGCTTCATGTTGAAAGCTTAATGCCTTTTCTATTTGATTTTTTTGATAGTGTTCATATAAGTTAACAAATGACTCTGGAAATACTCCAGATACCCCTGACACTACTCCATCACATCCCATTGCCAATGCTGGTAAAAATAGCGTGTCAGCTCCTGTAAGAACAGAGAACTCCCCTGATCTAACCTTTGTATAATCCTTTAACGTAATAAAATCAGGATAGCTATATTTAATTCCCACGATATTCGGAAACTGTTCTGCTAACCTTGTAACAACCTCTAGTGATAATTTATTTCCTGATAACTGAGGAATACTATATAAATAAATCGGGAAATCATCAGGTAATTTTTCGGCAATTGTTGCATAGTAATTCTCAATTTCTAAATCACTTGCCGTAAAAAATGCCGGAGTAACTACACCGATTCCATCTGCACCTGATTGATATGCATGCTTTGCCAGATCTAATGTATCTGATGTATTCATAGCCCCTACATGAATAAAAACATTTACTCTGTTTTCTGCAGTATTAATTACTCTTTCAGCGATTTGTTTACGCTCATCAATTGTTAATTTAAACATTTCCCCAGTAGTTCCCAAAGGATACAAGCAATCTATCCCTTTTTCAATCAGAAAATTGGTTAGCTTTTCTGTCTCTTGCAAGTTAACCGTCCCATCTTCATTCATAGGAGTAACCATAGCTGTCGTTACGCCAAATAATTTTTTCATACTAATCCCCCCAAAAATAGTAAAACGTTTTACTATAACATTAAAAAAAATTGAATTATAAAATTAATAAACCATTCATAACACGTTTTTAACTAGTAAAACGTTTTATCATGATACTATCATGAATGCGTTTGCTACGCAAGTCTTTTTTTTTGTAACTGCTAAACTAAAATAGGCATAAAGTGTTCAATATGATTGAACACTTTATGCCAATATAAATGAACTATATAATTAGTTAACCAATTATTTTAACTTCTAACAAAGTGCCAAATGATTGAGGTGAGTTATTAGTAGATCCAGTAATTACTGTAGCCATGCCATATTAGATAGAATCATTCACCGAGTTCTGAAGCTATGGACCTAATTTGGTACTTAAAACAGTTTTAAGTACCAAATGCACAGAATGCCGAGACTAATTTAGTACTTATATGAAAAATTAACTGCCAAATCCATTAAATATAATTAATAAAGGAAAGTAATAAGACTATACTTTCCTTTTTACTTACTTCTAACTTAAACTTACATAGATTGTTAGCTAACCTAATAAATAATATTATCTATCACTTTTTAATTTTTGATAAATTTCTATTTGTTCATCTAATAATTCACTATATTCAATTGTAGAGGGTGCAGTTAATCCATCTCGCAACCCTATGTCCACTAATTTTTTTCGCATTATTTCAATTCGTTCTAATAGTAATTCTTTATCAATTTCACTATTACTCATAATTGAATCCCCTTTTTCCACTAGCAGGTAAGATAGATCGATTACATAATAATTCTATTTGGAGTATAGAAGATCTAGCATGAGGATAATTACTATAGAAAGTCATTAAAGCTTACTATTCAGTAAGTTATATAAAGAGCCAAGCTTTGTCATAATCTTTGGGTTAGCTATTAAAAACAGCTCTACAACAGCCCACATTGATTATAACTTTCCTTCCCAATGAATCCATCCTTCTAATTCACATAGAGCCATATACAGAAAAAGTAATTACCAAAACCTGATGTCCCATAGAGAACATTTCGCAGTTTATTGGTACTTAATAACGTACCACTCATAAGTAAATACTATGGTAAATTCAATTTAAAGTCAACTAATACTTAAATTTAAGGGTGTATTATGAATAAAAAAGTGGTCGTAAAAATTAATAGTATATTAAATAAACACAATATTTCATTAAGAGAACTTTCACGAAGAACCGATATCAGACATGCGACGCTTAGTGAGCTCTCTAATGAAAAGCGACAGAATATCAACTTCCAACATATTGAAAAAATTGCTGAAGCACTTGATATTCAAGATATTCGAGAAATCATTGATTTTAAATCAGAATATGATGATGAATGAGTAGCATTTTTAAGCGTTGGTTATTGGATTAGTTACGCTTTTCTCTTCACGTTAAATTGGGAGAAAAATTATACTCTCTAGTAGACACAAATTAGTCCTCAAATAACTTATTTCATTATGAAAGCTGCCACTAAATTATGTGACAGCTTCTTTTTAGTCATTGCTTATAAGTTCTTTTAATTTTTCAATCTGTTTACCTTTTAACTCTATTATTTCGCTATTTTCCATACTAGTATTTGGTGCTTCGATCAGTACTAACTTCGCATCTTTTGTTGTTATTGTGTTATGCCACAGCCCTTTAGGGATGTTATACACTTTACCTTGCTCCATGCGAACATTACCAAACTGCCAATCACCTGCTGATTCTTCTCCAAACACAAGGTTACATCCACCTTCTAGAAGTACAAATAATTCATCCGTTTCATTATGTTTTTCTAGACTATTGAAACCATCTATATCATTTGAAGGCTTCCAATTCTTCAAACCAACCATCCAGTCATTATTACTATATACTTTCTGCATACCTTCTTCATTAAACGCATACTGTTCAATAATCATTGATAAAGACCTCCTCTAATTCTGTTATCCTTTTACCGATCCTGCCGTCATACCTTCAATTAATTTCTTCTGTGCAAAAAAGAATAGGACACAGACTGGAATAATCGTGATAATACCTCCTGCTGTCAGTAAATCCCACTGAACACCTAATTGACCGATTAGGTTTTTTAACGTAACAGGAATTGTCCTTGTTTCTTCATTAGTAAATAAAACTGCAAACGTATATTCATTCCAAGACTGAATAAAAATATAGACACCTGTTGCGATAATAGATGGCATTAATACAGGCAAAATCACTTTAATAAAAGCTTTAGCACGATTGGCTCCATCTATCATTGCAGCTTCTTCTAATGATGAAGGTAAATCTTTTAAATAACCAGTAAGCATCCATACAGAAAAAGGTATGGTAAACGTTGCATAAGCAATAACGAGTGAAATTGGTGTATGTAGTAAATTAACACTACGCATAATCGCAAACAAAGGAATTAACAATAGAACATTGGGGAACATATTATTTGTTAAAAACAACCCCATAAATACCTTCTTACCAAAAAACTCATATCTAGTGAATGCATATGCCGCTAATGTCGACACAATCAAAGTGACAATCGTTGTGATTATTGCAACGGAAAAACTATTAAACATTGGTAATATAAAATTAAATTCGCCAAATAACTTTCTATAAGCTTCTAACGTAAAATTTTCTGGCCAGTAAGTAACAACTGGACCGTATAATTCATTTTCAGGTTTTATTGATGTAATGAATGTCCAATAAAAAGGAAAAAGCAAAAACACCATAATAATTGTAAGTGGTAAATATAATAGGAGTATCTTTTGAAATAGACCTTTCTGCTTCATTAATTATCTCTCCTTAAATGAATTCTTCAAGTATGGTATTGCAACAACTGCGAGCATCACCATTAAGAATAATGCCATACTGGAAGAATACCCTAAGTCTAGTACTGTCGCTTTGTTAAAAATATAGACACTTAAGGTTTGTGTAGAATAAGAAGGGCCTCCACCAGTCATATTATGAATAATATCTACCGAGTTTGCTACCCAAATAACTCTTAGTAAAACCGTGATAAATATTACATTTTTCAAAGATGGAATCGTAATTCGTAATAATTTCTGTAACTTAGTCGCACCATCAATATCGGCAGCTTCATACATCTCTGTAGAGATTGCTTGAAGACCGGCTAATAACATAATCGCAAAAAATGGGATTCCTTGCCAAATGATCGTAACAATTACAGACCCAAACGCTGTTGACGTTTGTGATAGAAAAATAATTGGCTGATCAATGATGCCTATTTTCATTAACAAATCGTTTAACACACCATAGTTTCCATCATAAATCCATTTATAGCCACTTCTTGCCTAAGCTGAATACAAAGCAAGACATGTATGCCCATTACTTAATACATAGCGATCCCTCTCTTCCCAACTTGATTTTAATAATGTTAAATGATCAGCCATAGCATTAGCTTCATGAATAGTTACACCTTTCGACTCACATTAATCTCGAATAATTTGGCCGATACTTCTTTTATATTTTCCATAAATGATTCGCCTTTTATATTTTGGAGCGAAAACAATATGATACGTACAATTCCACGTTGTGTGTTCTAAACTATTCTTGTCCTTCATGGGACACGCCTCCTTCTTTGGTGCGATATAGTGGTCGGGAAACCAACTTTACCTTACCATGAAGTGAGGCTTTTTTTGACCCATGCTAAAAGCTTTCCGGAACCCATAGCACAGCCAGGGGTTTTTAAAAACATTAATAAAAGACATACCCCATCGCTGGGACATGTCTAAGCTATGATTATATATCCGCCACACAACGAAAGCCCAAATTGCCTGTTGAACTGTCCATTGTATTCGCGCTACGTGCTGCTACTCGGTATCGATTACAGTAGGAATGGTGACACAGGTAGGAACCACCTCGTATCACTCGTGGTATTTGGTTTCCTGGGTATTTTAATTGTTTGGTGTTATCATTTTCAAACGGATCAGCACACCATTCCCAAACATTTCCTGAGACATTGTATAGGCCATAACCATTTGGCGGAAACGAGACAGCTGGTGCAGTACCTATATAGCCATCCTCCTTCGTATTACTCGTAGGAAATTCACCCTGCCATATATTGCAGTAATGTTCACCATTCGGGTGCAACTCATCTCCCCATGCATATTTCTTTTGTACTAATCCACCACGAGCAGCATACTCCCATTCTTTCTCAGTCGGAAGTCGCTTCCCTGCCCAGTCACAAAAAGCAACCGCATCATTCCAGGAGACATGAATAACCGGGTGGTCCATCCGCTCGTCAATCGAGGATCCGGGACCTTCTGGTTGATACCAGAATGCCTCATCCACTGCTAACCACCATGGTGTTCCTGGAACCCTTCGTTCTTCTATCACCTGTTCCTTCCGAAGAAACAAATGAAAAACAAATGACCAACCAAAATTTTCTGCTTCGGTTTTGTAGCCAGTATCATCCACGAATGCCTTGAATTCGGCATTAGTCACCGTGTGGCTATCGATATAAAAAGGCTTCACCTCTTCTTTTCTTACAGGACCTTCCTGATCAGCTGGAAAGCCGTCATCATCCTCTGTCCCCATTAGAAATGCTCCACCATCAAGTAATACCATTTTATCTTTAAATTTAATGGTTTGCTTTTTTTGATTTGTCACAGGTGACGTTTCTGTTTTTGCATCTGTAAAGCTTGCTCTGCTGACTGAACAACAAGAAGCTTGCTGATTCTCCTTTTCCACTCCAAAAACTCCTTTTTCCATGCTATATGTTCATTATAGCATGGGGTACAAGTGTATAATGAGTCCACACGTAAGGTCATATTTAATTGATAGAAAAGACGTGCCTGTTCCTCTTTAGCCACATTGTCCTTGATCCAATTTCTGATGTCATCCTCTGTTACAACAGCATTTGTTTCTTGCACGTACTGTTTCATGGCTTGTGCCTTTGTTTTATCCTTAAGTGCATGAACTAACGTAAGGTAGCCATCCATTACATGATATTTTACAAATGTTATCTCTTCCGTTACCGCTTCTTGCTCACGATTTAGTGCTACATGTTCCTTTCTTACATCTTAAACAGGATCTCTGACTTATTCATCAATACTTTGGCAAGTTTTTCTGAAATGCCTTTGGTCTGTA
The DNA here is from genome assembly GCF_052063305.1 of Gracilibacillus sp. HCP3S3_G5_2. Classification (NCBI taxonomy): domain Bacteria; kingdom Bacillati; phylum Bacillota; class Bacilli; order Caryophanales; family Bacillaceae; genus Gracilibacillus; species Gracilibacillus sp. HCP3S3_G5_2. Next base: position 132,145 of record NZ_JBQHXU010000005.1, read on the forward strand.
GGACAAAGTTTTTTTTATCTTGGATTTATCAATTTCATCGCCAACTTTATTTGGAAGGCTAATGCATTTCCTTGCTAGTTAAGCTCATTATGGGAAATAACGACATTATTATGTAATATTTTATCAACTCACATCTATCCTCTCCCTCGCGAGAAACTATAGCAATCATATTGCGACTATAAAACAAAGAAAAAACCTAAATTTGAATATAATTCGCTCCTTTTAGAAGCTTTCATTCAAATTTAGGTTTTGCCTATCCCTATAGTAACAATCCTAAAATATTAATTTGTTGTTGAAATAATAGCAGCATATTCGACATGTAATGGAAAACCTTTTCTTCGGTTCTTTTTTCCTACCCCTATATCTTTTGGTTATAGGCTATTAAAGAATGGTATTACCGAAATGTGAAAACCTCTGCTAATATTAATTTCGTCAAAACAACAAAAGAAATAGAACATCGGAGTTGAAATTTTATGTTAATTATATATTTTATCGTTGGACTCTTTGCCTCTACCCTCGGAGCAGTTGCTGGTCTTGGTGGTGGAGTCATTATTAAGCCTACTTTAGATTTACTTGGACATTTTGATTTAGCAACAATCGGAATTTTATCTGCTGCTACTGTCTTATCGATGTCATCTGTATCATTAATTAAATGCAGGAAAAACAAAGAAATGAGAGTTGATAGAACAAGTAGTTCGATAATCGCTGTAGGTTCGATTATTGGTGGAGGTACTGGAAAAGCATTATTTAATCTGCTCACTATATCACTAAATATCCCAACTATAACAGCTATTGTCCAATCAGCTGTATTAGCTAGTCTTCTCTTGTTAATCTATATCTATTTTAAGAAGAAACACAAATTAAATACCTTTGTAATAGAAAACAAGTTGATTATACTTGGAGTAGGCTTTACTCTCGGATTGCTTTCCGCATTCTTAGGTATTGGCGGTGGACCAATTAATGTAGCTGTTTTATCATTGTTTTTCTCGATGAACACCAAAAATGCAGGAATTAATTCTATCTTTATCATTTTTTTCTCCCAGTTGGCAGCCCTAGTTTTAATTGCATTCACAACAGGTTATGGCAATTCTGATTTATCTATGCTTTACTATATGATTCCAGGTGGAATTCTTGGCGGTATAATTGGTTCTACTATTGTCACAAGACTGACAAATAGGCATGTGGAAAAAATATTTAATATTAGTATTCTATTTATTATTGGTATGAATCTATACAATATTATGAAGGTTACCCTTACTTAATGACGATAACTATCCATCCGTTCTGACCTGCTACTTTTATATAAAGTAGCACTTATTGTTTAACCTTTTCATTTGGTTTATAATTATCTACGTCCTTAAGGAGGAAATACCAATGAATATCGCTACCCTACAGATGTTCTGTTTGGTTGTAGATGTAGGAAGCATTAGCCAGGCTGCCAAACTTTCTTATGTATCACAGCCAGCAGTGACTAAACAAATACACCAATTGGAAACTACGTATAACACCTTACTTTTTGATCGAAAAGATGGCAGACTAACACTAACGGAAAACGGTAAAATCTTGTATCCTTTTGCTAAATCCATTGTAGAAGATTTCAAACGATCGAAGGATGCCATAGAAGTGAACAATAAAAAATACCATGAATTCTTGAAGGTCGGTGCAAGTCTTACGATAGGAGAGTATTTATTACCAGGGTTTCTAGGTAGATTCAATAAGAAAAATCCCAACATAAATATATCACTCTTAGTAGAGAACACACCACGTGTACTTGAAGCTTTGTCTAATGGCATTATCGACCTTGCTTTGGTAGAAGGCATTATCACAGATAAAAACTTACAAGTAGAAAGTATTGCAGAGGATGAATTAATCCTCATTCATTCTCCTGATCATGCTTGGAAGGATCGTGAATCCATTACCCTTCAAGAGCTAGCAAACGAAAAAATGATTTGGCGTGAACCTACGTCTGGTACACGACTTATCATCGAGAACTTTTTAAGAGAATATGACATATTAGATAGCATCGAAAGCTACATGGATTTAGGAAGTACACAGGCAATCAAAAGTGCGGTGGAGGCTAATCTAGGAGTAAGCATTGTCTCTAGTTTAACCGTTAAGCGTGAGCTAGAAGTAGGTTTATTATGCGAAACCAAAATCAAAGACGTTGCATTTAAACGGAACCTTTGGCTAGTTACTAGAAAACAACGCTTCAGTAAGAATAGTGCGAGGGCATTTGTTGAATTTATCAAAAAGTGATTCCATCATAATTACAGTAAAGTGGAACGGTTAATGCGGCACAAACTCTCTATTAAGTGATAGGGAGTATATTATCAATCAACAGTTATAGGGTATAAATATATTGAATAACCACCCTTCTCTAAATTGTTGTAAAATTTAATTACATTAATAATAAAATTAATGTTAGATGACATAGGACAACAAAAGAGAGGATGCATGTTACATGTTAGGTAAATTGTTTTCAAAACGAAAAAAGCTAGATGAGGTATGGCTAGCACCATTAACAGGCGAGCTTGTCAATATAGAAGAAGTACCGGATCCTACATTTTCCGAAAAAATGATGGGAGAAGGATTAGCCATTAAACCTACGGAAGGTAAGGTTTTATCTCCTGTTGATGGCGAAATTATTCAAGTTTTTCCCACTAAACACGCAATCGGGATCAGATCTGCTAATGGAGCTGAAATTTTAATACACATAGGCTTGGAAACGGTGTCGCTAGATGGAGAGCCTTTTGAATTACATGTGAGCGACGCTGACAAGGTACAAGCGGGACAGTTGTTAGTATCATTTGATTTGGAGGAAATTAGTAATACGGCCGCAAACACCATTACCCCAATTGTTCTTACAAACGGTGACAGCATTGAAAATCTAGTAAAAAAAGAAAACTGTGATGTACAAGCTGGAAAAACAGAAATTGTAAGCTATCAAGTAAACAACTAGCATTCAGCTCACTGCTAAGAAGTATATCATTTTCACAAATAGTTTATAGAAAAAAGTGTTGAGACGTAGCGGTTTCTTAACACTTTTTTCTTGATCAAAAACTCTCATTTCCATTTTTTTTAAAAACAAATATATTTGGTCAAAAGAACTTTTAAGGATATAATTATGATAGGAGTACTTTCAATTCTATTACCATCAGCAAAATTTAGTAATTTATTCAAATATATGATATACAGAAGGTGTTTTCAGTGAAAATTGAGGAATTAATTAATAAAAACTACTCCGCTTTTAGTGAAGGTGAAAAAGAGCTGGCAAAATTTATGTTAAGTCATAAAGAAGACATCTATGACCTAAGTATTAATGAGTTCGCCTCTCAAAGCTTGAGCTCTAAATCGTCTGTTTTACGATTTGCTCAGAAATTAGGATTCACGGGCTATACAGAAATGAAAAATTTAATGAAATGGGAAAGCCATTTGTCAGAAGGTCATATGTCACAGGTAGATTTCGGCGAAATAGTGATCCAAAATGTGAAGAGAACCATCAGCCATTTAAATAATATCAACCTTTCCAAAGTATGTGAACTAATGGAACAAGGTGCTAACATTTATCTAATGGGAACAGGTCTCCTACAGCAAAACCTTGCCCTGGAAATGCAACGAATGTTCTTAGGTATTGGGGAAAATATGCAAATTATTCCCATGGATATCAATACGGAGATTTATCAATTGGTAACAGAGAGAATGTCAGAGGATGATCTTCTTATCATTTTTTCAAGATCCGGCAATAACCCCACCCTTAAAGACGCGCTTAGTATTCCATTGATAAAGAATGTTAAAATCCTAGCCATCACGGCTTCCGAGAATAACTGGTTAACCAACCACTCCACTTTCTTTATCCCGGTATATGTGGACCAACACTCTAAACTGATTAGTGACTGGTTTTACTCATCAAGTGCCTTTCACAGTATTGTCGAAACACTAGCTTATCATTACTTTGAATATAAAAACAGATCACTTACAGATAAATAATTATTTCATTTAAACCAAGAAACAGTGCCCTGAGATAAAACAAAGCGCCGAACAACAAGTCGAATTATATCAGATAACACTCGCCCTTGTTCAGTTACTTTTCTTTGGCGTTTTTATCGATACTCCGAATGTCTCGTTGTTGCCACCTAAGCTTATTTCATCTAAATTCAGGTGAGATTGAGGAACACTTCACTTTTTTATTCCCATCCTATGAAACCTTTTCCCGATATCCGTGTAAGCCCTTCATTTAAACAAGCACATCCACTATAATCTCATTATGGTAACGTTACCTTAACAGCTTTAGAAAGGGGATTGGACAGTGAATGATAAACAACTCGCACAGAAAATAATTGAATTATCTGACGGCGCATCGAATTTTTCAAATATAACAAACTGTATGACAAGAGTAAGAATCAGTTATAAAGATGAATCAAAAGTAGATGTAGAAAAGATTAAAGAACTAAAAGGGGTCATGGGGGTTAATCAGGAAGAAACGACCCAGATTATTGTTGGACCTGGTCGCAGTACAAAAGTAAGAGAGGAAATTGAAAATCTCCTAAGTTCTTCATCAGATGCCGAAGTAACAGGTTCTGAGGAAAACAATGAAAAAAAACAAGGATTTTTGAAAACACTAGCAAGTATATTCGTTCCTGCAATACCAGCAATTATCGCTTCCGGTGTTGCCATGGGGATTAACAACATTATTAAAAACCTTGCGACTGCTGAAGTTGCTAAACAAGGCGTAAGTGCTACAGATAGTTTAACAGCACAAGAAGTAGTACTGGAATCTTGGAATATGCTGGAGGTCAGTACACTTCTTGCCATCATTGGAGATGCTACTTTCGCATTTTTAGCTATTTACATTGGGATAACATCCGCTAGAGTATTCAAAACTGATATGATCCTTGGTGGTGCACTTGGTGCGATTACGATTGCAAGTCAACTCGAAATGCTCGGTTTGACAAGTGGACAAGGGGGACTCTTTGGTGTCATCTTAGGGGTCTATATACTGGCCAAGGTTCAAAAACTTTTAAGAAAAGTAATACCAAATATTTTAGACGTAGTATTAACACCTACTTTTACGATTTTGATAACAGCTATTATCTTTGTGTTTGCCGTAATGCCAATTGCTGGATTTGTATCTGATTGGTTAATTGAAGGAATTATGTATGTCATTGATAAAAGTGGTATTTTAGGTGGTTTCTTATTATCAGCATTATTCCCATCATTAATTGCAACAGGGTTACACCATGGGTTAGTACCCATTCACTTAGAACTAATTAATGCAACAGGAACAACTGCGATATTCCCTGTGCAGATCATGAGTAATTCAGGTCTAGTTGGCGCAGGTCTGGCGATTTATTTACTTTCTAAAAGTGAAAAAGTAAAAGAAATTGCGAAAGGTGCTGTTCCAACAACCTTCTTATCTGTTGGTGAACCGACAATGTATGGTGTTGTTTTACCTTCTGGCTTTGGTTTTATTACGGCATCCATTGGTGCTGGTTTTGGAGGTATGATGATTCGCCTACTTGATGTACAAGCATCCGCTTACGGTGCAGCCGGCATGTCTGCAATTCCATTAATTGCAGATGGTAAGTATTTACAATATCTATTATCCTATGCGGTTGGTTTTACCGCCTCCTTTATCCTTACTTATATCGTAGGAAAATTGCGAAATTACAGCTAACTGCCTCAGCAAGGGGGATTGCCTTATAGAGAATGGTCCCCCTTACATTTTATTAAACACTTTGTAATAATGGAGTTGAAAAGAATGAAAGTAATTCAAGTAATGTTTGATACGTTAAAAAGAAATTACCTAAGTCCTTATGACACCTCAGATGTTCGTACACCAAATTTCACACGACTCGCTACCAAGACGGTTCGTTTTGATAACTTTTTTGCGGGAAGTTTGCCCTGTATGCCGGCAAGACGTGATATGCAAACGGGACGTTATAACTTTTTACATCGAGGGTGGGGGCCTTTAGAACCGTTTGATGATTCGATGCCAGAGTTATTAAAGAACAATGGTATTTACACACACCTTGTCACAGATCATAAACATTATTGGCGAGATGGAGGCTCCACCTATCACCCACGTTATTCCTCCTATGAGTTGATTAGAGGACAAGAGGGTGATAATTGGAAGCCAAAAGTAAATAAAAATACAAACATTGATGGATTAGAAAAGTTAGACTCGGAAGGGCAAAAACGAAAAATGGTAAGTATGTCCCAGGATGCCATCAACCGTTCACACATGCCAAATGAGGAAGATCATCCCCTCTTTCGAACAGTAGAAGCAGGACTAGAGTTTTTAAGAGAAAACCAAGATGCAGATAATTGGTTCTTACAGATTGAAAGCTTTGATCCGCATGAACCATTTTTTGTTCCTGAAAAATATTTAGAGATGTATGGTGTTTCTCAAGAGGATTACAATGGTTGGTTACTCTATTCATATGATGATTATTCCGATGAGCATAGAAGAATTGTACAAGGCTACTACAAAGCACTCGTAACCATGTGTGATGCGTATTTAGGTAAAGTATTAGATTACATGGACGAGAAGGACCTTTGGCATGACACGATGCTCATTGTCAATACAGATCATGGCTTCATGCTAGGGGAACATGAATGGTGGGGTAAAAATATTATGCCTGTTTACAATGAGATTGCCCAGCTGCCCTTCTTTATTTGGAACCCAAGCATACGCCGTCAGAATGACAGTACGGATGAATTAGCACAAACGATTGATATTCCTGCTACCATTCTGGATTTCTTTAATATTGAAATACCTAAGGATATGCAAGGGAAATCTTTAAGCAATGTCCTAGAACACGACCAAGCTAATCATAATGGTCTGTTATTCGGTTATTTTGGCAGTAACATTAATATTACCAATGGCGAATATGTGTACATGAGGGCACCAATGCCGAATGTGGAGCATCTTTTATATGAATACACATTGTCACCTATGCGAATTAACCGACGCTTTACTATCGATGAATTACAAGGTGCGATCCTAACTGAACCATTTGATTTTACAAAAGGATTAAATGTGCTAAAAATCAAATCCAATGATATCATGGCGAAGAATTACCAAAGATTTGGCCATAAATTATTTAATTATAAACAGGACCCGAATCAGGAACACCCAATTGATGATATCTCCATCGAATATGACATGATCGTACAGTTAAAAGAATTAATGAAAGACCATGATGCTCCAGAAGAATTGTATGCCTATTATGGTTTAGACAAGATCCATTCGGAAGAAGATGTGCGTAGAGAACATGAACAAACTAAAAAGAGAAATGAAGCATTACTTCATGACATAAAGTTTGAAGAAAGTTCGGTGAAAGAAGGCTACCTTGCACTGCAATCGTCAGTAAAGGATTCTAAGCTCATAGAGTCTTTGAAACAATATTTACAGGAGGCAAGCAAAGAAAACCCGGTGACAAAAACACAATTAAGAACATGGGTAAAAGAAAAAATACCAGCAGAGAAACAATCATTTATAAGCTATCAATTGAATTTATCAATGAGAGTGCATTAAGAACGAAGATGAGAAGGGAGATTTTGAGCAATCTTCTTACCGAAACACAAAAAAGCCCCACCTTCAAACTTTAACATGCGCCCTATAGGGTACTTTAATGTATATGGGAAATACACATCTCATACTTTTGGCGTGTTATGGGATTTGGTGTTTGTTGTTGCCCTGGGGGGACAACAACACCAAACACCTCGCGCCAGCATTACATAGAATAGGAAAGCTAAAATGAGTAAGAAAACATTTACAAATAATTCGGTGTTTTCGTTAACAACATATAAAAAAACCACCTATATTCAAATAGATGGGGTTTACTGCAATTACAAGTATGTTAGTTAGCACCTATTTCAACGATCATATTATGTGCTTTAGCTAATTCTTCATCTTTCTTTCCTCTTAACTCATTGCCTTGATTTTCTTATCAGAAGGGACAAAGAATAAAACAATCATGCCTATTATAAATAGGGCGATCAAGCTTAATATACCAGCATTAGATTTCCCAGTGACTTGTGATGTAACACCTACTAATAATGGTCCTGTTACAGAAGCAAATTTTCCAAAAATGTTATAAAAGCCAAAGAATTCATTTGACTTATGTTTCGGGATTAGTTTAGCGAAGTATGATCGACTTAAGGCTTGCAATCCACCTTGAGAGGTCGCTACAAGCATAGCAAGTATCCAAAAATCAACCGCCGTTTCCAGAAAATATCCATAAATGCATACTACAATATATATCATGATCCCTATATTCAGCATTATTTTTGCGGAGAAACGATCTGCCAAGCGCCCGTATAAAATAGCAAATGGTGCCGCCACTATTTGTGTAACAAACAGCACAATTAGCAATACCGTTGCATCCACTCCCACATCTGTTCCATATGCCGTTGACATCGAGATAATCGTACCTACACCATCTATGTAGAAAAAGTAAGCAATCAGGAATATTGTTAAATACTTGTACTCTCTAATATGTGTGACTGTTTCTTTCAAACGAAGGAAACTTGTGCGAATCGGCTTAGGATCACGTTTAATCGCATGAACTTGCTTTACATTTTTCAATAGTGGAATAGAGAAAATTGTCCACCAAATACATGCGATTAAAAAGGCAATTTTACTTGCTGTAGTGCTTGAGATTGGAATAATCCCTTGCTGAGCAAGCAGAATAACAGCGATACTGAATACGAATGGGATAGCCCCTCCTATATAACCTAAACCAAATCCTCTCGCAGATACTTTGTTCATCCTCTTATTTTCTGTCACATCTACTAAAAAGGCATCATAGAAAAGATTGGCACCCGTTGACCCAAGCGAAGCCAGTGTGTAGAAAATAAGTAGTAGTAACCATTCCCCTTCAGGAACAAAAATAAGTGCGAACGTAGAGAATATACCTAACGATAAGAAGCTAATAAAAAACTTCTTTTTGTATCCTTCATAGTCTGCAATTGTTCCTAAAATCGGCCCAATAATTGCTAATATAAAGGTAAAAATAGCAATCGTGTAACCTAAATATGCTGTCGAATCTGCCCCGTCTACTCCTGACAATGTAGCTTGGGCTTTGTAAAAGATAGGAAACACTGCGGTGGTAATAATAATTGAAAAAGCATTACTGGCCCAATCATATAACATCCAGCTTGTTTCCTGCTTCGTATATTTCTTCATAGTCTCACCGTCCTTATCATACTATTCTACTAGACTGCTTCTTAAAAAACGAAAATAATGTAAAAATTTACAATAATTTAACTTCATCTGTCTTTCTTTATTCCACCCTCTTAAAGATATTATGTAAAAACAATGTTTACAAGCTACCTTGAGATTTTAGAGGGAGGGTTTTTTATGGAATAACGAAGTCCCTCCAAATAAAAAGTAGATGTCGTGCAATTGTTATATGTTTTTCTATGCATCCTGCAAAAAAGCCAATGCACACGATGTTCGAGCATCGTACACATTGACTCATCAGCGTAAACAAACTTCTAGTTATAGCTTATATCTTGCTACTCTTCCTTTTATAAATCCAAAATACGATACCACCTAAAACTAGTAGAGCCGTACCAAAAAGCAGAAAGTTAAATATCGATGTCGCTGTTTGGGTAATAATTTCTCGTTATTCTGATCCGTATCGCTTTCCGAAGAATTTTTTTCTTCTAATCGATTATTGGTTAAATCGAATACTCGTCCCTCTTTTACCGTTGTCCATTTTGCTAATTCACCGTTCAATGGCTCTTCACTTACTTCTTTTACCAATTTGCTAATAAAGCCTTCTAAATTATCCTTTGTGAAGTAGTTTTCCTGAACGTTCACGGCTCCATCCGCAACATGCTTAATTGCTTCTCTATAATACGTTCCATATTGTTCGACAGTCTCAATTCAACCTCAAGCTGCAAATTAGGTGCAGCGTCATTCAGAAGATATAGACTTGTCCCATAATTTAACAAATCGAAATAAAATAGCGCAATAGTTGCTTCATCAAAATCATTCAATTCAAAAATAGCCTCACCATTTCTATTGCCATAAAACCCCAGATTCTCTATATGCAAATCACCAGTAATCCAAGTATTGGCTTGATTAAGCGACGACCAACTTTCTGGAATTTTCACTACTTGATTCTTCACATAAAGAACAAAGAGTAAAGCCGTTCCCCGGTAAAAAGCAGCATGGATTAGCCGCTAGTCACTCAAGCTTTGATGACCTTACATTACTATTCTTAATATATTGATAATATTCCATAATATATTGCTGAACCGTATCCATTCTTTCTGACCCAGCTAATGAATTTACATCTTCCAGATTCAACAGCAGGACCATCCGATATTACAAAATCAGTATCTTCAATTTCATCATAGTAGTGCGCTACAAGAGCTTAATTAAATATTACATTGATTTACTGTTAATCGAGCTTAGTTCTAATAAAAAAATCATTTCGAAAAAGCCTCTTCATCCACAACTAATTGAAAATCAGGATGTTTTCGTAAGATACTTGCAGGGCATTGAGAGGATACCTCTTTATAAAGTAAAGATTTTACAGCATCTCTTTTTTTTCTACCATTTGCAAGCGCCATTACTTTTTGTGATTTCATAATTTGATTAATCCCTAAAGTAATTCCCATATGAGGGGCTTTCTGTTTCTCTTTGAAATATTTCTCTCCTACCTTCTGTGTAATCTCATCTAAATGAATCACGTGTGCATTACTTGAAAAATCGACACCTGGTTCATTAAAACCAATATGTCCATTAACACCGATACCTAAAATAACTAGATCCAGACCTCCTATTGCTTCTAGCTCTTTATTAATTCTTGTGCATTCCCCTGCTAAATCTTCTGAGGTGGCATCGAAGGCATGTATTTGATCTTCGGTAATATTTAATGGATCAAACAAATTTTCATAGAGGAAAAACTGACAACTACCTTTATCTTCTCGATCTAAACCTACCCATTCATCTAGTAGAAAAAAGTGACAACTCGAAAGATCTATTTTTTTCTGTTCTGTTAAATGTGACAAATAGTTTAACATTCCTCTTGGGGTATCACCACCAGCAATACACAATACGGAATCTGGCTTTTTGGTAATTTGCTCCACCAGTACATTCGCCGCTAATTGAGACATTTCATCATAGTCATTCGTAACATTCAGTAAGGTATTTATACTTTGCAATTAAAGACACCTCTCCTATTAATAAAAATTAATCTTTCCATCTATTGTTCTAGATTGTATTGTCATCTTTGTATCATTTACTTTTAGATCCTCATCCCAACTAAATGAACATGTTCCTATATGAGGATCTATCCAATAGATTTCTTGTTTATCACTTATCTCCATCTTTCCCTCGATCAGCATACGCTGAAAAGTATCAAAACTACCAAATTCTTCGCTAGATCCCATCCGTACTATCCACAGGTTATTTCTCCCGGGAGAAATAACCTCGCGATTTTTATTCATACCCTCTCCAACAAGTTGTATTCCATTCTGAGCGAATAAGCCAATGTAACTATTACCTTTTTGTAAAAAAATCCACTTATCAACTATCTTCGAAAAGTCAAAAGCAAATAAAGGTGTATAAGCATGAGTAAAATCTACATCATGTTCCTCTTCGATGTTAAATATGGCAAATGCGATGGATTTATATTGAGCTACTTTAGGCAAATATCCATTCCCTGCCCAGTAACTAGGTCTGCCACTACTCTGAACCGATTTTTCTCCTGGATGATTAACCCATACATTCGCTTCTGGACCAATACTCGCTTGTAATACATGCTCCTGATAACCCTTTTCTCCTGGTTTAAAATGTAAAGCAGAAGAAAGCATATATGCGGAGGTTTTATATGTGTACAGGTTAGCGAAATCATCTGGACCTTGTTTATGAAGATACGAAAGAGCATTGCCATTAGGAACAGACAAAAATTTTGAATATTTCACAGGTGGAATATAATCAGAAAGAGATAAAGCAACAGAACCAAATGTTGAATAATTAAGCGCTCCTTCTCCCCAAGCAAGCCAAGCCAAACTAGTAGTTTGAGTATTGTAATTTCCTTTTAACTCTTTCTCATATACACGTCCTTGTGAACATGTTAAAAACCCTTGGTAACTGTTAAGCGCAAGCCATTTAAAAATTTGATCCAATGCTCTTTTTGCATAAGTTTTCAACACACTGGAATCAATGAGATCATATAAGGTAGTTAATCCTATAACATTAATTGGTATATAAGGAGCTGAGTTCCATTCGGATAATCCTTCATTAAAAAATCGTTCAAACCATGCATGCAACCTTGCCTCTCCTCTTTGATAATGCTCCCTCCCTGAAATTCCAGCATTTGTGAAATGTTCATCTGGAAACATTTGACCGGCGAGTATTTCACATGTATGGAACATAAGTGCGTGATTTTCACTAAAAAACCACATGACATCATTACCCGGCTCATCCATCCAATATCTAAAATGAAGGATCATTTGCTTGATTTGATCAATTGTTTTTGCTGTGACGATATCACTCTTATGGTAATCACGTAGAAATCTAAAAAACATGATTAAGCTAAAGTCACTACAATCGCTACGTTCATTGATTTTCTTCATTTCACCTTCCAATATTTCATGAAACATTTTCGGATTTATCTCATATGAGCCAATGTCCTCACTACAATACAAAATTGAAAGCAGTTTATGCATATTGGGTTCACCGTGTAAAGAGGTAAAATCTAAGGCCATTCTTTTTCTATCCTCGATATGATCTGTTTGTAATTTCAAATAAACTTCAGAATATATTTCAATTCCAAAATGCTTTGTTATGCAAATATCGCCAACCATAATCTCCATTTCTATTGCTGTGTAACCAATTTGAAAATTATAAATATCCCCCAGCACTACCTCTGTACTTCCCTGCTTCACATCACATTGAATGATTTGCTTTACACACCTTTCCACTTGCATAGTAGCTTGCAACGAAAAGTGTTGTTCAACGATACGATCAAATTGCAACACAACATTACCACTTTTGAAAGTATCAACTGGAAAATAAGCTCCTTCCAACAATTGTTCTAAATGGATAATTTCAGTAGCAGAATAATTTCCAATCGGCAGTTGAATTTCTAACTCATCTTTACCCAAGTAATCCAACCTAAATGAGAATTTTGTATCTCGTTCTGCAAGGTCATCAAAATAAACTTCTATTTTATTGTTACCTTTTTTCAATGGCAAATGGATGGAAGTATAAGTTAATTGATTACGTGTAAAAGGTTCAAAATGAACTTCTGGATAATTATTCACCCATATTTTTAACCCGCCACATGTAGCTAATGAAAAGCGATACTCCCCCTCTACTTCGCAATTAATTTCCGTATATGCCCTTGATTCAAGGTGGGTAGGAACATTCCAAAAACCTTCTTTTTCAACCAACGGATTACCAAATGGCATGTAAATCAACCATTGTTTAGGAACATCTTTATAGATTTGCACTGCTCCTGGAAATATGTTAGTAGAATCCGTTACAATTGGCTCTTGAAAACTCCGCTCTTTTAAAAATTGTTTTTTGCCTGGAAATTCATGAATAGCGTGTCCCTTCAACAACCAATCATTAATATTTCCCTCTTGGGTTGACTGGTCAAATTGCTTCTTGGTTTCTAGCATTTCGAGAAGCAACCATCGATTTAATGACTCACCTTGTTTTAAAGAATATGTCAATTTATTCATCATATCCCCCTATTCTTTGACACCTGCAGCCATAATTCCCTGCACAAAGAAGCGTTGAAAAAATAAGAAAACGATAATCATAGGTACCATTGTGACAACTGCCATTGCTAAAAGCGGTCCCCAATCAACCGAATACTCTCCAACGAAGTTAGCAATTGCTAACTCTAATGTATACAACCTTGTATCTGAAATAGCAATTAATGGCCATATATAATCCTGCCAGCGCCACATTACAGAGAAAATGGTGAGCGTTGCAATAACAGGAGCAGATAATGGAATAATTACCTTCATAAAAACTTGCCATTCATTGGCACCGTCCATTTTTGCTGCTTCAATCATTTCATCTGGTAATGAAAGAATATATTGTCTAATCAGAAACACGCCAGTTGGAGTTGCTGCTGGTGGAATAATAATCCCCCATATCGAATTATATAATCCTAATGTTTTTAGAACGACAAACATAGGAATCATTAGTGCCTCTAAGGGAATCATTAAAGTAGATAAAAATAAGATCAGTATGAATGTACTCCCTTTAAACCGGAACTTTGCTAAAGCATAGCCAGACATCGTGTTAATGATTAGTGTAAGAGCGGTAGCCACTATCGTAACAAATATGGTGTTAAACAAATAACGACCAAAATTTGCCTCTTTGAAAGCACTAATGTAATTCTCAAACGTAATATCATTCGGAAAGATCGTTGGTGGCCAAGAAAACAACTCTGTACCGGATTTTAGAGAGGAACTTAACACCCATAAAACTGGAAAAAGCATGAATACGGACAATATAATTAATATGGTATAAATGAGCCATTGGGATTTTTTATTTTGTGTCATTGTTATACACGCCCCCCATCACTGATCTTCCATTGAATCAAAGTAATAACTGCCATGATGATAAACAATATCAATGAAAGTGCACTACCAACTCCGAACTCACCTTGGTTGAAACCTACATCATACGTATATTGCACGTAATATTTGGTCGAATTAATTGGACCGCCTCCCGTTAAGGAAACAACTAACGCAAACGTTTTAAAGAATTCAATAAAGCTAAGAATAATCACTAGCAATGTTATCGGTTTTAACATAGGTACCGTTATCTTGAAAAATTTTACCCTGCCGCTTGCACCATCAATATCAGCTGCTTCATAAAGAGTCGGTGAAATATTTTGTAAACCTGCTATAAAAATTACCATAAAGAAACCTACACGTGCCCATATTGTTACAATAATGACGGATAGGTTCGCCATGATTGGGTCTAATAACCAATTAACAGGATCAATTGATATCAAGGAAAGAAGATAATTAATTAATCCAGTGTCTACTTGTAATATCCAGTTCCACATTAGCCCTACTACAATGAAAGAAATCATCACAGGTAAATAGAAAATGGTCCTAAAAAAATTGGTGAATTTAATCTTCCTTGTTAATAGCCACGCTAACCCGAGGGCACTAATTACCGTAAAAGGCACGACTAAGACGACATAAATAAATGTACGTTTTAGCATATCCCAAAAGTTTGAATCCGTCAGAATTTGACGAAAGTTTTCCAATCCGACAAATACAGGACTTGAAATACCATCCCATTCTGTAAAAGAATAGTACACCCCATATATGGCAGGTAAACCAACAAATATACCAAAGATCAGCATATTTGGTAGAAGAAATGCATATGGAACCCACGAGCGTGTTTTCATAAATTTCATCTCCTAACGCTTGCAATCTCTCAGCTAGTATTTAGAAATATGCTTTTCTGATAGAAAAGCATATTTCTTAACCGTACATCTTGCTACTAATCTTCTAATTCTACATTATCTACCACATCATCCATCGCTTCTTGTGGTTCTATATCTCCAGATAAAACTTTCTGGACATTTTCTGTTATCAAAGTCTCAAATGACGGCATATTAGGATTCTCCCAATCTAATGTTGGAAGTTGAGAGGTAACTGCTAACTCATCCGCAAATACTTTCATTTCCTCACTTCTAACTTCATAATCTAATTGCGCATTGTCTACACGAGTACTTAGGAAAGATGATTTTTCTACGAATTCAGCATTCACTTCTTGTGATGCAAAATATAGTAAAAAGTCAGCAACTGCATCTTTATGTTCTGAATCATTAAACCCTACCATTTGTTTACCACCAGCCACTGAAGACCGTTGCGAACCTTCTGGCATATAGGTAACCCCCCACTCAAAGTCGGCATTTTCTTCATAGCTTTGGATATTCCAATTACCAGAGAAATGCATTGCTGCTTGGCCCGATCTAAACAAAGAATTTGGATTTTCTCCCCCCAACCAAATAGAACTAGGAATTAACTCTTGATCATGCAGATCTTTAAAATATTCCAGTGCACCTACTGATTCCGGATTGTTAATTACTAATGATTGTTGATCTTCAGAGAATATACTTCCACCATTTTGATAGATTAATGTAGAGTATCTTGAAGGTGACAAGTCATATGCTAAAGCAAAACGTGCATCACTATTTTCTTTCACTAGAGTCAAAGCCTGCTGAAATTCCTCCCAATCCCATACATCCTCAGCAGATTGTGGAACCTCTACTCCTGCTTGTTCGAAGTGTTCTTTGTTATAAAATAATCCATGAGCTGTTACATCAGTTGGAATACCAAGAATTTTATCGTCTCTTTCAACCGTTGGTATCGCAACATCCACAAATTGATCCAAAAAAGCCTGTTTATCTTCTAAATAAGGCGATAAATCTAACAAGACCTCTTGGACATGATTGACACCTGAAATTCTAGCCAAGTCAGGTGCGTCTCCGCCTGATACTCTTGTTCTGATTCTCGTCAATAGATCGTCATACGGTGTGTCAATAATGTTAAACTTAATATTGGGGTTTTCTTCTGTATATTTGTCTGTTATTTCTTTAAACACCTCTCCCTCATTACCATCACTAAACCAGATAACATCCAAAGTAACTCCCTCTTCACCTTCTTTATCTTCCTCATCTGAGGTAGTACTATCACTATTGTTAGAGCATGCGGATAATAAGATAAAAAGTCCAAGAACCAAAGACAATAAATAAATTTTCTTTTTCATTATTTATTCCTCCCATTAATCATCAATAATTAATCGCTTTCATTTCCTGTAAGGGTAATAAGTATGTGAAAATACTTATTACGTTCCTTTTACAAAAGATTATTTTCCTCTAATTCCTGATAAGCGTAATTGACTGCCCCGATCGCACCTGCCATACTACTCAAGCTTGCTAATTCGATTTTAGTTTTAATTGGTGTTAGTTCATTGACCAATCTTTGAATATGAGGTAAAACTGTTTCCATAGATTCCGATACACCACCTCCTATAATGACCTTTTCGGGATTTAATAAGTTAATGCTATTTACAATTACAACAACTATTTCATCGATAAAGTTATTAATAATCTCAACTGCTTGTGGATGTTGATTCTCGTATTCTCTGAATAATTCTTTTGCTGTATAGTCTGCTGATCTTAATCCTTCACCAGATGCTTTTTGCTCGAACAAACCAAACACACCAGGCTTACTTTTGTATCCGGATCGAATATCTTCTTTTGAAATTTGATAACCGATCTCACCGCTTTTATAATCTGCTCCATATACTAGCTTTCCATTTGAAATAATGGCACTCCCTATACCTGTTCCAATAGCGATAAAAAACATATCATCACTTTTATCACCTGATCCTAGCCATCTTTCTCCAAGTGCGGCACAATTCACATCATTATTGATAAATACGGGAAAAGGAAAAGCGTTTTGCAGGGATTCTCGAACGTTTATATTATTCCATTGTAATGCTGGTGCATCAAACACAATACCAGTTTCAGGATTGGTGAATCCTGGTACTCCTGCTCCTAAAGCAATAATTTGTTCTCTGTCTACTTTAGATTCGATAATGGCTATTTCAATAAGCTCAATAATCTCTTCAAGATTATTGGTTGCTTGTACTCTTTTTTCATATACTTGATCGCCAATTAAATCAGTCATGATGATTTGAATTTTCGAACCTCCTATATCCACACCAATCCCGATTTTGGACCTCGGGTTAAAACGAAGCATAGATCTTCTTCTTCCACCACGTTGGGTAGATTCACCCTTTCCTACTTCTTCTACAAGTTGCCTTGCTAATAGTTCTTCCACAACGGCAGACACAGTAGCCTTGCTCAATTTCAAATCCTTCGCAATTTCAGTACGACTAATCATTTCTGTTGATTTTATTCTGTCTAGAACTAAGGAACGATTAATCTTTTTAATCACATCAAATTTACTTACAGAATTGTTTTCCATATATATTACTCCTAACTAAAATTTCCTAGGTTAGTTTGTTTTAAAATCTAACTAACTTAATAGTAACAGATATCCCCCGAAATGCAAGCGCTTTTTCTGGGGATTCTATTATTTTGTTTGTGCTAACTTTAAAAGCTCTGATTTTTAAAGTTAAGTTTTACTAAATACCAATGGAATAAAATGACCGATTGCATCAATAACCTTTTCATTTAACAGAAAGAATAGCATTACAGTGCAAAATGAAAGAGTGGTGATAAAAACGATACCATCGATGAATAGACATAGGTATTAATTTGCTTATTGTCAACTATGCTTTTCAAGAAAATAATACACTACTTATAGGTCCTTCCTGATAAATGGTGCTATCTGCTTCCATTCTTTCCATTAACATGATTCAATTAGAAATATATTATCCTTTTATCAATGTAAAACTCTGTAATGTTTACTGAAAGGAGCAGTGTCCTTTTCTATAAAGTTGAGATTATGGATCAGTAGAGCGTTTTTGTTCCTATCTGATCATTGATACTTATCAGGGTGTTATTTTCCCGTTCTCCGCGCTTAGCTTTCTCGTGTTACTTGCAACTTGAAGTGAGGAGCCTTGCAGAAGATTAGCACCGTATTAAATGGTATCTAAAACGTAAGGAGGTTAACTCATGAACAACATATTATTTGATATTCCAGCTAACACTTACAAAACATTAAGTGATACAGAAAAATATTTACTCGAATATATGCATAATCACTTAGATGAAATTTCATCTATGTCGATTGTCAAATTAAGTGAACATGCTAATGTATCGACAGCTACCATCGTAAGACTCATGAAAAAAATAGGATATGACGGCTATACTTCATTTAAATACAGTCTAAAAGAAAAAGTGAAGCTGTCTGACGAAAACAATGAAATGGAAAATATTGATCAGAAGATTAAACACGCTATTCAAAAGAATGAGCATGAAGTTATTAAAACGATTCAATTACAAAGTATTGGGCAAATTGAAGATGCTGTCCAAAAGATCCATGATGCGGAGAAAATTTTCGTATTTGGTCGTGGGTTCTCTGAAATGATTGCAAAAGAAATGACGATCAAACTACAGCTAATGGGGAAAAATTGTGAGGAACATACTGACCCGAATATTATCCGAATAAAATCAAGAAGTATACAACCCAATGAGATAGCTATTTTTGTTTCACTAAATGGCGAAACAGAGGAATTAGTAGAGGCTTGTAAAAACTTAAATATTAGACAAATTACCACCATCACTCTCACAACAAGAATGGAATCCAGTCTTGGGCAGATGTCAGAGATGACGTTTGTTGGCTATAAAGGGGCCCAGTCCTATTTTCCGGATTATGAGGTTCGTTCTCGTTTACCTTTGAGCGTTATCTCCAGAATATTGTTAGACGCATATGCAATACGAATGCTATAAAACTTGGCAAATACGCCAAGTTTTTTTCTTTTACAACAAGCGAAAACCTTTACATATCCTGAAAACATTTACAACACATCCTGTGTCATAATGAAATTAACAAGACAACAAGGTAGGTGAGCACATGATATATACATTAACACCAAATCCAGCTATTGATCTGTATGTTGGATTAGACCAGTTAAAACCAAACGTCGTGAATCGAACATCTGAAGAAGACTATCAGCCAAACGGCAAAGCAATTAATGTATCGTTTATGCTCAGTAAGTTTGGAATTACTAATACTGCCATGGGCTTTATCGGAGGTTTTACTGGAGAATTTATCGAACAAGAACTACAGAAGCTTTCCATTAACACAACAATGGTTTATGTAGAAGGGATTACGAGAATCAATCTATTCGCTAACGCAGATCAAGAATACAAAATTGTCAACAAAGGGCCACTGATATCTAAGGCGAAAAGGACAGAAATGCTCGACAACATCAAGAATATACCAGCTAACAGTACACTATTTGTCTCAGGTAGTTTACCGAGAGGTATCGAAGATGATTTTTATATCCATATCGCCGACATATGCCATCAAAAAAAGATTAAACTAATTTTAGATATTAGTTCACTTGCTTTATTAGATTGCTTGAAATATGAACCATTACTAATTAAACCTAATGAAGACGAACTTGCTTCTTTTTTTCAATTATCACCAGCAGATCTCAATGAGAAGAAAATCATCGAACTAAGTAATAAACTTTTGAAAATGGGAGCTCAGCAAGTACTCATTTCTAGAGGAGAAAAAGGAGCCATTTACACTTCTTCTCAACGGATTGTGAAAGTAAGCTCGGCTAAAGGACAAGTAGTAAATACGGCTTGCGCAGGTGATGCTATGTTAAGTACTTTCATTGGGAAGTTAGAACTTCAGCATTCGTTAGAAGATGCTTTAATCTATGCCTCTGCTGCAGGAGCAGCTACAGCTTTCAGTAAAGGACTTTGTAGCCTTTCACATATGGAAGCACTTATACCAGATATTGACATACAGGAATTAAAGGAGGAGAGCTTATATGGCTAAAATTAAAATTGTCGCAGCAACAGGTTGTCCAACAGGTATAGCACATACTTTTATGGCAGAAGAAGCTTTAAAGAAAGCAGCAAAGAAGCTTGGGGTCGACATTAAAGTAGAAACACATGGCCAAGTCGGAGTTGAAAATGAGCTTACCAAAAAAGATATTGCTGAAGCTGACGGGATCATCGTTGCAGCTGATAAAGATGTCTATACGTATCGTTTCCATGGAAAACCAACAGTAGAAGTAACAGTCGCAAAAGGTATTCATGAAGCTGAACAATTAATTCAAACAATTATTGACGGGAAAGCAACCGTATTCAAAGCAAAGAAAAGTAATACCACCGAAGAAGACGAAAATGCATCACAAAAAAGTAATCATTCATTAGCTCATACCATTTACAAACATCTGATGAACGGTGTTTCCCACATGCTTCCATTTGTCGTAGGTGGCGGGGTTTTGATAGCACTATCATTTTTATTCGGTATACATTCTGCTGAACCAGGCCATCAGAGTTATAGCCCTATTGCAGCCACTTTAAATGACATTGGAGGGCTTGCCTTTCAAATGATGGTGCCAATACTGGCAGCATTTATCGCCGAGTCTATCGCTAAGCGACCAGGAATGGTAGTTGGTTTTATCGGTGGTCTGATTGCAAGTAATGGCGGAGCTGGATTCCTAGGAGGTATTGCCGCTGGTTTCCTTGGTGGTTTTATTATTGTCTTACTAGGGAAGCTACTAGAAAAGATGCCAAAATCTCTAAACGGATTGAAATCGATCTTTTTATATCCTTTAATTGGTATCCTGTTAGTCGGTGTGATCATGACTTTACTAGTAGAACCAATGACAACAATAAATGAAGGCATGATAACTTTCTTAAGCAATTTCCAGAATGCTAACCCAATTTTACTTGGTGTAATTGTTGGCGCTATGAGTGCCTTTGACATGGGTGGTCCTGTCAATAAAGCGGCCTATGTAACAGGTACGGCTTTACTTGGAGAAGGTAACTACTACTTTATGGCAGGTGTATCTGCTGCTTGTATTACACCACCACTTATTACAGCATTTGCAACGCTATTTTTCAAAAAATATTTTAATCAAGCCGAGCGCAATGCTGGTGGAGTTAACTTTATTCTTGGATCTACTCATATTACAGAAGGTGCCATCCCATTTGCAGCCAAAAACCCTATTGTTGTAATTCCAATATTAATGATTGGTTCCTCTGTATCCGCTATTCTGACATATATGATGAACATTGAAGTTCCAGCTCCACATGGTGGATTCCTTGTATTACCAGTCGTAACAGGAGCTATACAATGGGTAATTGCTATATTAGCAGGTTCCATAGTTGGGGCATTAATCTATGGCTTTTATAAAAAACGTAGTTATTTAAAAGATCAACAAACGAAAGGTGATGAAGAAGATGGACAACACATTGCTTGATATCAATCAAATCAAACTAAAACAAAAACTGACAACACAGGAAGAAGTATTCCGACTAATCGCAACGATTGCTGTTGAACAAGGGGTTGCTTCAGATCCTGATGAGGTAATAGATGGATTACTGAAACGTGAACAAGAGAGTACAACAGGCTTTCAAGACGGATTCGCGATTCCACACGCACAAGTCGATACCATTAAACGACCTGCAATCATTGTTGTATCTTCGAACGCTGGGATAGAATGGAATGCTTTAGATGGGAAACCAGCTACCTTCTTTATCGCGCTATTAATCCCAAAACAAGAAGCAGGTACGACACACATTCAAGCACTAGCTTCTATTTCAAGAATGTTAATTCATGAAGAAAAACGTGAAGCACTAGCACAAGCTGAAAACACAACAACTGTAATGGAAGAGCTCTCAGGAGCATTTGCATAATAAATTTACCTAGGGGGAGAATCATATGACACTCGTATCATCCACACCAATGCTACAAGAAGCTAGAAAGTCCGGTTATGGAATTGTCGCTTTTAATGTTCACTCATTCGATATGCTTTACTCAGTTGCCGAAGCAGCAGCGGAGATAGATGCACCTGTTATTATTCAAACAACTGTTGGAACAGTTCAAAATTTAGGACCTGATAGTATTGTAAAAACAGCACTTGCAGCATCTGAAAAATATGATATTCCAATGGCACTTCACTTAGATCATTGTACAGATATAGAAGTAATCATTCAGTGCATTCGTGCAGGTTACACTTCTGTCATGATTGATGCTTCCATGTATCCATTTGAAGAAAATGTACGTCTTACAAACCAAGTGATGGATATTGCAAAACATATCGATATTAATGTAGAAGCTGAACTTGGAAAAGTAGGTGGTGTAGAGGACGATATAGTCGTTTCTGAGAAAGATGCAGAAAAAGCAGTACCAACTGAATGCAAGGAATTTATTCATAGAACAGGTGTACCAACATTAGCCCCAGCAATCGGAACAGCACACGGCATTTACAGTGGTGACCCGGATATCGACTTCGACCGTATTGAAGAAATCGCTAACCTTGTCGATGAACCACTTGTTCTACATGGTGGATCTGCTATACCTGAAGATGATGTAAAACAATGCATATCATTAGGGATGACAAAGATGAATGTATCGACAGAATTAAAAAATGCATATTCGGAAGCTATTAAAGAACATTTTTCAGAAATGCCAGATTCTTTGGATCCTAGAAAATATTTAGCTAAGGCAAAAAATGTTGCGAAGGAATTAGCCAAGAAGAAAATGATACTAGTTGGCTCCGCTGGAAAAGCATCAGAAATAAAAGGACAGGCATATCCGAATCAATATAAATTAGATTCATTACGGGTATAATGATTAACATTGAACGATGTACTCGATTCCCACCAAAACAAGAACATCCACTTTGATGTTCTTGTTTTTTTGTTTCATTCATTATGTGAACATGTAAAAAATTTTGAGGCTACTTAGCTAAGAAGAATTTCGTCTAGATTCGGAGCTTCCTAAAATACATTAACTTATGTAGAGTAGTAGTTTTTTCTATTTCTCTACAATCATTAGTAACTATCATCTTATTTGGATACAATAACAAAAGAGATAAAATAAACCACATTGTATCATTGTTGTTTTTATGACATTTTGTAATGACCTTGCTCAGAAATGTACAATTGATAACACAGATATTGTAGTTGGCGCTACAAAATATATTATTATCTCTACATTAGGTTACCTTGAAGTCCATGCCTATTCCATCATTGGCTAAATAAGTACCATTCCCTCGACTTATCCACCTAATTTGGTACTTATAACAGTTTTAAGTACCAAGTTCATGGAATGTCGGGGCTATTTTGGTTCTTATAAAACCTACAGGGATTATATATGTGCACCTCATATTTACTAGCGTTTCATATGGCACTAAATCCTATTTTAAAAAAGACAAAAAGACAAACTTAATCATCTGTTTACGCTTTTACATTTGTCTCTAAAACTAACACAACAAGCAAAAAAGCCACCTACCAAGGCGTTTCACAATCCGGCAAGTGACATCCAATAATAACTAGTAACCCTTTAGAGTGTCTACTACGTTATGCAAAGCTTTACCATTTTTCTTATATTCCTTTAAATTCTCAGTAAATATATCTAAAGCTCTGTTATGATAGTGTGGTGAGACTCCTGATAAATGGGTCGTTACCGTTATATTTTCTTCTTCCCAAAAAGGATGATCTAAAGGAAGAGGCTCTGTCTCAAAAACATCTAAACCAGCATGAGCTATTTCTTTATTACGAATAGCCTTCAAAATATCCTCACCTCGAACTGCGTCTCCTCTCCCTATATTAATAAAAACAGTATGATTAGGCATTAACTCAAAATGCTTATACTCAAAAAAGCCCTTAGTCTCAGGTGTACTTGGCAGTATAGAGACAACGAAGTCAACCTCACTGAAATATTTGTCCATTTCATCTCGTGTTATATTATGGTCAAAGTAACTAACTGCTTTACCACTTCGTGAAACACCTATTGTTTTGATATCAAATGCTTTAGCTACCTTCGCAATTTCTTCTCCTAGAGCGCCA
Source organism: Gracilibacillus sp. HCP3S3_G5_2 (assembly GCF_052063305.1). Lineage (NCBI taxonomy): Bacteria > Bacillati > Bacillota > Bacilli > Caryophanales > Bacillaceae > Gracilibacillus > Gracilibacillus sp. HCP3S3_G5_2. The sequence continues at coordinate 156,666 of NZ_JBQHXU010000005.1, forward strand.
GTACCAGCAATAAGCATCGTTTTCCTCGTAATTTCCTCCATATGAATATCTCTGGTCCAAACCTTATTTTTTTCATTATTAAGCAATACTTTTCCTTGTTTATAGGTTAACAACATCATAAACAGGACATATTCTGACATGGGTGCTTTGTGTATTCCTTTGGCACTTGTTACGAGGATTCCTCTTTTATGTAATTCTTCAAAAGGAAGTTTATCAATGCCTGCTGCAATAACCATAACCCATTTTAAATGTGGGGCATTACTAAGTACCTCTTCAGATACATCCTCGCCATAAGTAATCAGAATATCCATTTCTTCCAAGTACTCTTTGGCTTCTTGCATATTATCACAGAAAATGAATGTATCTTCTGGGAAAGCTTCTTTTAATTTCAACTGATTTTCTATTGGCAATTTTGCTGATGATAGAATGTACAACTGTATTCCTCCTCTTAATAGTAGCTCTGATCCTATATTTTACTATATATAATCTTTCAAAAGTTAAAACTAACGCTGTCTTACTTCCTTTACAACCTTAACAAACTCACTTGCTTTCCTTTCAATTTCCGCAAAGTCTCCTCTGTTCAATGCTGCTTTATCTACTAAACTTCCTCCTAAACCAACAGCAAAGGAGCCTGCTTTTACGAATTCAGCTATATTATTTATATCAATTCCACCAGTAGGAATGATAGAGATTTGAGGTAAAGGCCCTTTCAAGCTTGAAATAAAGGAAGGTCCAACTGAATTTGCTGGAAAGACCTTCACTATATCGGCACCACCTTCTATTGCGGTTAATGCCTCTGTTGGAGTGAAAACACCAGGCATAGATAACTTCCCATTTTGCAATGTGGCGGTAACTACATCAACATTTAAACAAGGGCTAACAATAAATTCTGCCCCATTGTTTATCGCCTGCTGTGCTGAAGAAGCATTCAACACTGTTCCCGCACCAATTAATGCTTTATCACTGAATTTTCTGTTTAGTTCATTAATAGTTTCAAAAGCATCTTGGGCGTCAATTGTTACCTCTAGCGTGTCTATCCCATTTCTAATTAAGGATTCTACCAGTTGGAGTACTTTATCCTGTGGGACTTTTCTAATGATTGCTACTAGTCCATTATTTTGGATGTGTTGCATATTGCTTAATTTATTATTCAATGGATTCACCCCAATCTATCGTAATAATTGTTTATTGCCTTGTGATTGAATCTGATCGAGAAGTGGATAGCCCTCAACGTCTCCTTCTACCTCTAATGCGTAAGCACCTATTCTATTTCCAAGTTTCACAGCTTCCGAATAACTCCAACCATTAAGAAGACCCGAAATAAATCCTGCAGCAAAGCCATCCCCTGCTCCCACTGTATCTACAATATTTCTGACTTTATAACCAGATACGTAAGCACTTTCATTTCGAGTCGCATAGAAAGCTCCTTCTTCACCTAGTTTAATCACTACAACTTCTGTTTCGTATTTTAATAGGTCGTTGGCAATATCTTCTGGAATTATTTTATTTGTTAATAATTGCCCTTCTTCTAGTCCAGGCATCACGATAGTAGATTGTTTGGCTATTTCTACTAATACCTCCCTGGCTGCTTTAGAAGACCATAACTTTAACCTTACATTTGGATCAAATATTATCTTTTGGCGATTTTCTTTAGCTAGCTTTAACATGGTGAACACTGCCTCTTGCGCAGAATCACTTAAAGCAGGTGTTATTCCGGTCAGATGAAGATATTTGGCCTTTGCTATATATTCATGATCCAACTCCTGTTTACTTATTGAACTAAATGCAGAATTCTTTCGATAGTAATAAATAGCTGGATCGGAGTTAGGACGTCTTTCTTTAAAGAAAACAGATGTAGGTAATTCATTATCAAATGTAACTTGTGAAACATCCACGCCTTCACTTCTAATGAAATTTCTAACATATAGCCCAAATTCATCATGACCTAGTTTACTTATCCATCCGGTTTTATGACCTAAACGTGCTAACGCTATAGCTACGTTCGATTCTGCCCCGCCTATCTTTCTGCTAAATCTTTCGGCAAAACGGAGTGGACCAGTAGAGTCTGGTATAAATAACACCATACTTTCTCCTATTGTAATAAGATCCAAAAAATTACCCCCTTATATGCCACTAATAGTTAATTTTTTATGGAGAGTAAATCCGGTAAAAAGAGTATAATTTGCGGAAATACTGCCATCAAAACGATGAGAATGACCGATGCTAAGAGAAATGGAAAAGCCCCTTTGGTATAATCTACAATTGTAGTTCTACTAATGGATAGAACAGCGAACATGGTAACACCTAGCGGAGGTGTCATACCTCCTAATGTTACAAGAATAACCATCAATATTCCGAAATGGACTGGATCGATACCAGCTTGTTCAATAATAGGAAGAAAGATTGGCGTCAACAACAAGTTATTGGCTGTTGCCTCCATAAACAAACCTGCTATAAACACAAACAACAGAATAATAAATAATAATAAGAGTGGCACTTCAGTGATACCGGTTATGAATTGAGACATAGTCCTTGGTAAATTTTCAAAAGCAATCACATAACTGAAGATAGAAGCAGCCGCAATAATTAACATAATCATACTATTGTCGGTAACTGCATCACTTAAAGCTTTCTTCAACTTGGGTAAATTCAACTCTTTATGTATAAAAGCACCAACTAACATGGCGTAAACAACTGCTACAGCTCCCCCCTCAGAAGCAGAAAATATCCCAAAACGAATCCCGACAATTAAAATTACCGGAAATAATAATGCCCAAAAACACTCTTTAAAACTTTTCATTAATTCTCGTAAGGAAGGTTTTTGATATTCAATCTTTTGGTCATAACCATTCTTTTTGGCTACAAAATAAACAGAAACCATTAGTGTGATAGTCAATAAAATACCTGGTACTATACCTGCAATGAACAATTCATTAATAGATACTCCGCCAATAAATCCATATAGGATAAGGCCTATACTAGGTGGAATAGTGGCTGTGATTAAAGAGCTAACTGCAATAATACCAATAGAGAACCCTTTTGAGTAACCTCTTTTTTCCATATCTAGGATTAAGATTCGACTCTGCATTGCTGCATCGGCTGTCGCAGAACCAGAAATCCCGCCCATCATCGCACTTAATACAATAGTGCAATGGGCCAAGCCTCCGATTAAGTGTCCCGTCAATATATTCGCGAATTTAATTAACCGACTGGTAATACCGGATACATTAAGAATATGTCCTGCTAACACAAAAAAGGGAACAGCCAGCAATGGAAATGATTGTGTACCTGTTGCAAATTGTTGTACAGAAAGAATGTTTGGTAAGTTAGGTGATAAGATAAAATATGTTGCACTTGAAATCCCAATAGCAAAGGCAACGGGCATATTTAAAAAGAGTAACAAGAAAAAAATTAACAGCATTAATATCACGGTCTCACCTCCTACACCAAATTTAGTTTTTTATCTCTTTTACTTTTGCTAGCATCTGCCCAGAGGCAGTTACTAACATTAGTAAGCTGCCTACTGGTATAGATAATGTAATGAACGAATATCGTATACTGGTTCCACTTATTATTCGCCCAGTATTGGACGTAACCATTTCTGTACCGAAATACAATAAGTAGATTAAAAATAAAACAATTAAGGTACTCATTAATATTTCGATAGCAACTCGCACCTTCTTATTTACTAACTGTGTTAATGCATCGATACCGACATGTGCTTTTTTACGCAACGCCTGATTAGCTCCTAGAAATGTAACCCAGATAAAAAACAACTGAGCTACTCCAACGGACCAAGTGGTAGGGCTTCCAAATGCACGAAGGATAACTTCCATAAATACCAATCCGACTAGTAGTAGCAGAATAATATTGGTAAAATATGTTTCAAAGCTAATCCAGCCTAACTTTATCTTTTGGTATATGCTTCTATCCTTTGCGTTCACTTTTCCAACACTCCATGCACTTCATCCCTTAATTCTTCCATATCTAGTGATTGATAAACTTCATTTGTTAATTGCTCAAATTCAGCCCTATCTACCTCATGAAATTCAACACCAGCTTCTGTCATCAGTTCCTCGTATTCCTCAGATTTTTCTAAAGCTATTTCTGACGCTGTTTCTCCTGCAGCTTTAGCTTCTTCCAGCACGATAGTTTGGTATTCCTCTGGTAAACTATTAAACCAATCAGCGCTAACAATCAATCCTGAGACTAATTGATAGTGGTTCGTTTTGGCAATATGATTGATCACTTCATACATGCTCGATTCATAGATAGCTAAATTATGTGCTTCTACCCCATCTATAACTCCTTGTTCAAGTCCTGGATAAGCTTCTGTCCAAGGCATACCACTAGGAGCCCCTCCCATAGAGGATATTGTAGCGTTTACAATTTCTGCTCCACTTGTTCTAATAACGTTTCCTGATAAATCTTCTGCTGATTCAACCTTATTAATTGTTGCTATATTTCTTCCACCCAATTGGAAGTTAAATGAAAGAATCCTGATACCTTGATCCATAAATTCCTCTACCCATTGTTGATAAAGATCTGTTTCAGTAAACTTCTCGATTTCATCATAATCAGTAAACATATACGGTGACTGTATAATAGAAAACTCCTTCTTAAGATCTCCTATTTGTGCCGCATCAGTGATAGTACCAACACTTGTACCTACAGAAGCTTGCTCGATTAGATCTGGAACACTTGCTAACTGGTCACTATGATATGTCTCTACTGCAATGGCACCATCCGTTCTTTCTTCAACAGCCTCTTTAAACTGAACAATGCCTTCATATTCAGCATTTTCAGAGTTTTGCGTAATACCTATCCGTAATATATATTCCTCATCGTTCCCGCCCTCATTAGCCTGGGAACTACATGCACTTAATACAACTAACACGAACAATAATTGGATAAATATCATTTTTTTGATCATAAGTCTACCCCTTTATTTTAAATTATTAAGGTTTTACCGAAGTTCCATCAGGAGTTCTTGCTAATGTCCACTCTGGCAATTTTCCGTGAGGAGGATACTTTTTAGCTTCCTCTTCATTGAAGTCAATTCCTAAACCTGGTTGATCTGTTACATAGGCATAACCATTCTTCACAACAGGTCCACCTGGAAATACACTTTTTAGTTCTTCATTCATTGGTGTCCATTCTTGAATACCAAAATTGGATATCGCGAAATCCAAATGAATATTTGCTGCAGTTCCTACTGGGGAAAGGTCACCAGGTCCATGCCAAGCCGTCCTCACTCCATACAATTCACCAAATGCAGCTAGCTTTCTTGCAGGCGTGATCCCCCCTATTGCACTTATATGTGCTCGAATAAAGTCAATTTGTTGGTTAACTATTAAGCTTTTCCAATCATTTGGATGACTAAATAATTCTCCCATAGCGATAGGAGTGGAAACTTGTTCTCTTAACATTTTCAACCATTCTGTATGTTCAGGAGCAAATGGATCCTCTAAATAGAATAAATCATAGGATTCCAATTTCTTAGCAAGGCGAATTGCTTCAATTGCAGGGATTCTTTCATGAATGTCATGAATCAACTCCACACTATTTCCTAATGTAGACCTCAAATGTTCAAATAAATTAGAGATTTTTTTGGCATATGCTTCAGGATCAAAGTATTGACCAGGTCTACTATTTTCTGGGGACCTTTTCCCGCCTAAGTCCTTTGCCTGCTTCATTTTCTTTGAAATCAACCCTGTATCATTAGTACCTGCTCCACCATACATTCCCATTTGACATCTAACATATTGAAAGCCTTCGTCCATGATCGCCCTGACATTCGCTTCTACCTCTTCGTATGTAGCTCCATCGGCATGACGGTAAAGTGCTACTCCATCTCTTGCCTTTCCTCCTAGTAAGGAATAAACAGGTAGATCTGCTAGCTTACCTTTAATGTCCCATAAAGCCATATCGACTCCAGAAAGGGCGTTATTCATTACTGGGCCATTTCTCCAGTAAGCGTTAACATTTGCGCTCTGCCAAATATCTTCTATTTCAGACGGATCTTTCCCAATAAGAAAAGGTTTTAAGTAATCCTCAATGGCATGCTTCACTGGGTAAATTCGTTGCGTAAATGTCGCACATCCTAATCCATATAACCCCACTTTATTGGTCTTCACTTTAACTACTACCAAATCAATATTGTTTGGAGCTGTTAAAAACACTTCTACATCTTTTATCTGTAAATTTTTCATTTGTTCACGTCCTTTTACAACTATTAGATATCCATTACTTATCTCTATCTCCCCAACCAACCACCATCAACAGCTAGGAGATGACCATGTACATAATCTGATGCGGATGAAGCTAAGAAAACAGCCGCTCCTTTCATATCATCTGGTTCTCCCCATCTACCGGCAGGAATTCTATCTAAAATTTGTTTACTTCTTTCAGGGTCATTTATTAGTGCTGTATTCATATCTGTAGCAAAATAACCAGGAACAAGTGCATTTACGTTCACTCCAAGAGAAGACCATTCATTAGCCAATTCTTTTGTCAATTGCCCAACAGCACCCTTAGCAGCAGTATAAGCTGGTACAAGAATACCGCCTTGAAAAGAGACTAAGGACGCAACATTAATAATTTTGCCTTTCCTTTGTTCGGTCATTATCTTCCCTGCTTCTTGACATAAAATCCAAACAGATTTTAGGTTCACCTTTATAACTTCATCCCACTCTTCTTCTGGAAATTCTACAGCAGGATATCTACGCTGAATTCCAGCGCTATTAACAAGGATATCTACTGATCCCATTACAGATTTCACTTCAGGAATCAGTTCTCGAACCCGTCCTAAATCGCCAAGGTCACCATTGAAAATTTCACATTTTACTCCGAGCTTTTCAATTTCTTGCTTTGTTTCTTCATTACCAGATCGTTGAATTAACGCAATGTTAGCCCCTACCTCTGCAAGTCCTATCGCAATAGCTTTTCCAATCCCTCTTGTCGCACCTGTAACGACAGCTACCTGATCATGTAAATCAAATGATGCCTTCATCGTCCAACATCTCCTTTATGAATAATATAAAACTTTCATTGATTCTGTTGAGCTTGTCATTAACTCAAAACCCTTATTAAATTCTTCCAATGGGAGTTTATGGCTTATTAGCTTTGATACATCTACTTCCCTTTCACTCAACAGTGTTATTGCTTTATTAAAGTCTTCAGCTGTAAAACAGCGTGTTGTTGTTAAGGATATCTCTCTATAGTGCATTTCCGCTAAATTAACTGTTGGCGGCTGCTTATAAACACTTACTACAACTATTTCTCCTTGTGTTCTAATAGCGTCTATCATTTGATTTGCTGTGATTTGATTACCTGCCACTTCAAAAACAACATCAGCTCCTATTCCGCCTGTGTGTTCTTTCGCTACTTCCTCTGCTTTACCAACACGAGCGTCTACAGCATGAAAGCCATAAGATTCAGCCAATTGCAACCTATAGTCACTTACATCGGAAATGATGATTCGTTCAGCACCAGCTTTTTTGGCAATCATGCCAATTAGCATACCTATCGGTCCTGCACCGAGAATTACTACATTATCACCAACTTTAAGTTTAGAACGTCGAACAGTATGTATTGCCACAGAAAGTGGTTCTATTAGAGCTGCTTCCTCATCCTCAACAGTTTCTGGAAGAGGAATTAAGTTTTTAATAGGGACACTAACATACTCAGCAAAGCCACCATTCATATCGATACCTATATACTTCAGGTTATCGCAAACATGGTATTGACCAGATTTACAAGCTACACATCGCCCACATGAATTTAAAGGATTAATAGCAACCCTATCTCCCTCTATTAATCTCTCATTAGGTTCCATTTCTTCTATTACTCCCGAAAACTCGTGTCCCATCACCAATGGAGTCGTCGCTCTGGGATGTAAGCCTGAATAAATCATCATATCTGTCCCACAAATTCCAGCATATGAGACTTTCACAATAGCCTCTCCGTCTTCCACAGTTGGAGATGGCATTTCTTTAACAGCTAATTGTTTAGCCCCTAAATAGACACCTGCCTTCATATTCTTCCCCCTCTATTCTTTGTTCACATCTTGAAAAATACCTTCTATTACAGTTTTTCTTGTATCTATAAAATGAATATTTAATGCTTCATCAATTTTCTTTGCATCACCGTTTTTAATAGCCACTACAATATCTTCATGTTTCTTAATTAAAAACTCGATTTGATCTTTTTCCATGGTTAATCTTTTCTCAGTAGCAATAAGAAGAGCAGTAGTAACTATATTTTTGATTCCTTTCCATACATGGAGAAACCTTGTATGGTTGCTTGCTTTTATAATTGCTTCATGGAAAGCAATATCCTGAATAGAAAATTCCAAAAAGTCATTACTAATGGAAGAAATTCTCATTTTTTCTAGTGTATAGTTCAGAAAAGCAAACAGAGAATCGTTATCTTGTTTTGAACATGTCTTCATACAAAAGCCTTCTAATAAGAATCTAACATCATTAATCTCTTCCATATCTTTTTTCGTTAATCCAATAATTACTGCTCCCATTCGTTCTAAACGAACTAACCCCTCATTTTGAAGGATACGTAAGGCTTCTCTTGCCGGCGATCTACTGATATCATATTTCTTCGCTATACTATTCTCTGAAATCGTAAAGCCTTGTGCTAACTCACCAGAGATTATTTCAAATCTCATAATATTTGCTACTTCTTCTCCTTTAGAAGAAGAAGGTAAACGGTCAACTGGGAAATTAATTTCAAACACCTCTTCCATACGTTGTATACAACATATGTAAAGAATACCATGTATACTTTTTATTGTAAACGATTTCTTTTCTTTTTTAATATTTGGTGTATGGATTATTACAATACCAAACAAGTAAGGTTGTATGGAGGCAAAGAATATTGAGAAGACAAATTCAATTAGATGGAGTTTATTTCCTATGCGTCATTTTCAATCAAAACGATTAACCCGCTCCCATATTTTTATGTTGTGTTAAATCTAAAAGCACTCTTCTCATAAGAAAGGAAGCAAGAACAGTTCCCTTGCTTCCCTTTTATTACTTCTTTTAATGACGCTGGTTCTAACGGCGGTTACTTACTTTATTTCTGAATTTTTATTTTTTCGATAACTTCGCTTGTTGTTGCAACTTGACCAAACTCATAGGCGATTGTTGTTAACGTCGCACGTTGTATTTCCTCTGCAGACACAGGACCAAAGCCCATATCTGGATAGTCCATTGCAGCATTCCCATCACTCAAAAAGATAACCTTATATTCTCGATGTGCTGCGTCTCTTACAGTTGTTTCACAGCATACATTAGTGACAGTACCACATACAATAATCGTATTGATATCTTTTGTCCTTAAAATGGTATCTAAATCTGTATCATGAAACCCACTATAAAATAATTTATCGACAATGATATCATTTTCTTCTGGTTTTAAATCTTCAATAACTTCTACTTGATCTGTTCCTCTAGCAAGTATTTCATCTACATTTGGATACATTTCCTTCATAATACCCGTATCTGATCCATCCCCTCTCACTATATGTCGTAGATATATCACAGGCATTTCTGCTTGACGAGCTAGACTTGTTAATTCTTGTATATTTGGTATTATTTCTTTTGTGTTTTTTACATATAAGGCACCATCTGGCTCACAGAAGACTTTTTGCATATCCACTACAATTACGGCTGTTCTATTTACATCTATATTCCAATTTATCATTTGTTGTTTCATTTTATATATCTCCTCTCTATTATCCTACTTGCTTCATTACTTCTTTTTTAGGTTTTTTTGTTGCAAACTGTTCTATTTTTGGTCTTAAGATAATATTTACTGTTGTATTTAGGAATACTAGCAATATTAATCCGACAAGCATAGGCTCTGTAACAATACTCTGTATTGCAAATGGAAGATTTTCTGTAATATTTTCAGGTAAATATAAGGTACCTAACGATAAGATGAAGGATGTTGCCGCAACTGTCATATTCAAATCATCCCATTTCACTTTACTTAGCATCTGAATACCACTCAGTGCAATCACCCCAAACAGAATGGTAGATGCTCCAGACAGAATAGTTCCTGGGATACTTGCAATTAGAATACCAATTTTCGGAATTAAACCAATGATTATCGACACTATACCAGCTGTTAGAGTCACATAACGGCTACCTATACCGGTAACACGGATAATCCCTATATTTTCAGGATAAGAAGTAGTACCTAATCCTCCAAAAATAGAACCGATCGTACATCCTAAAAACTCCCCAAATAGTCCACGATTCGCACGTTCCTTACTAATAGTTTGCTTGCTCCAACTTCCTAATAAGTTATACATGCCTATTGATTCCGCTGAAGCATGTAAAAATGCAATCAGAAACATTCCTACTGCTGCCATGGATACAGAAAATCCAAATGGAAAAATATTTGGTATGCCCACCCAGGATGCTCCTGCAACCCCACTCATATCAATTGGTTGAAGGATCGAATAGAATATTGTACCAACAATAATACCTATTAGGACCGAAGCTCTCCGAAATAATGTATTCCCCCCCAAAACCATTAACATAATTATAGCTAACACGGTTATTAAAGCTGCCAGAAAATTTACTCCTGGAGAATCATTCGAAAACCAGCCACTTAAGCCAAGCTCGGCTAATTGGGCACCAATGATGACTAATAAAGTTCCATAAACAATTGGTGGGGAAACAAACTTCACAATATAAGCCATTAACCCAAAACGTTTAATTGGGATGGAAAGTAGCATAAATATTATACCTGCAATCATCATTGAACCGAATGCAGCCCCTAAGCCTTGCGCTTGTCCAACAGACAATATAATTGCAAAAAATACTGCTGTAGGACCTTGTACTACAGGTAGCCTTAGCATTCTCCCTGACTGCAAAATCGTTACGATCCCCGTAGTAATAAAACATGCTTGTATTAGATAACCAACCACACTTGTTTCAAGATCCATGGCTTGTCCAATTAGTACTGGAAACAGAAAGATTCCTGTTAATCCTAAAAGATGTTGTATCCCATATAATACCGTTTGACTTCCCTTTAATTTATCCTCTATACCTACCTGTAACGTTTCTTGATTATCCTGCATCTAATTCCTCCTTGGGTGACTTAAACATATATTCATCTGATGTTTTATTACATCATTTTTATATTAGCTTCTGTCCAAAATTTAGCATCTTCCACATTTTGGTTTTGTATAGCAATATAAATATTATTATGGAAACTTGTGTTATCATTATAACTTGCGTCCAAAATCAAACTACTTAACATTTGATGGATTTCCCCTACGAGTGTCTGATACATGTTTATCATTAATTCATTATGAGACGCATAACATATAGCCAAATGAAAATCAATATCGGCATTCACATAACTAGAATATTGCCCTTTTTTAAGAAATTCACATCTTAGATCCAAACATTCCTTTATTTTATGCAACTCTCCCTCTGTTCGATGAATTGCTGCTAGACCTGCAAGTTTAATTTCTAACATATTTCTTACTTCTATAATATCTTGCTTTTTTGCCCCTTTTACTTTACTCTGAAATGTTTCAATAGGTAGGGCTATAACATAAGTTCCATCCCCTTGTCTTACTTCCAAAACGCTTGCGTGTACTAAAATTTTGACTGCTTCTCTAACTGTAGATCGTCCTACATCAAACATCTGCATTAATTCTGTTTCAGTTGGAAGTTTCTGACCGATAGAATACTTTCCAGATTGTATAATAGACTGTAAATTTTTTAATACTTGATCAACAAGTCTCCTTCTTTGGACCTTGTATGCTTCCTGCAATAGATTCACCTCTTGTTTATGAAAATCATTGAAAATACATCATATGTTTAATTGAATTCTAGTTGTTATTTGTTTAGATATGAAGCAAATTGTAAAATAATATAACAGACAATTTTCATCCATCGTTTTCTTGTCGTTTCAGTAACGTAATCCTAAAAAAAGCACTTGTTGCAAAAGAGAGTATTCCCTTTGCAACAAGTGCTTTTCTTTAAAACTAGATTTATATTATTTTATGGTAAACGAGTAGCAAGTACTAAGCTAACTCCCAACATACAAGCAAACACGATAAAAGGCAATGTTATGGTGCCAATACTCATCAACAAGGCCGTTAAAATTGGGCCAATGCTTGCTCCTACGAACAAAATAAAGGTATACACAGATGTAACGATTCCTTTATTCTTTCCACTTAAATTTCCTACTAATGTAATTAAAGTTGGTACGATTAATGAAATCCCGCCAACAAAAAATATACTAAAAGCGACAATTAGGTAAAGGTTGTTGCTAACTCCTAATACAAGTAAGCTTATAATTGACACAGAAAGACTTATTTTAAGTAGTCGAGTTAGCCCCATTTTTTTAGACACCAATCCGGAAAACGGTGAAAATAGAATACCAATTATGCCTAGCGCCCTTACGACAAAAACGTTTTTCTGATTAAAGTCAAAATTCAGGGTCAAATATTCCCCTAAAGCCGCGTACATACCAACAAATGCCATTAAAATCGTTACAGCAATACAATAAATAACATTGATTTTCTTACTTTGGAATGGAACAGATAATTTATTTAAAAAAGTAGTTTTTATTCTCTCCCTTTTTACAGGAACATCTTTTGGCAAAAAAACTAATAAGATAACTGCCAAGAAATAAATACCTCCAAAAAGATAGAATACAGAACGCCAACCAATGTGTATATTGATAGTACTACTTATTAGTTGTCCTATAATTCCTGCTAATAGAAAGCCAAAGCTTATAATTCCTATTGTAGTGCGTCTTTTTTCCACAGGAAATAGGATGCCGACATACGTCAACGCCACTGGAGAGAATGTAGCTGCGAAACCTCCTTGTACTGCTCGTAAAAATAAAAAAGAAGCGTAACTTGCTGAGAAACCAGTAAGGATTGTAGCAATACTCATACCTATCATTCCGAGAAGCATTACTAATCTCATTCCAATTTTCTCAGATAGAATCCCTACTATCAAACAACCCAAAGAAAAGAATATAGAAAACATACTCCCTGCCCATGCTGCTTGTTCGGTTGTAATATTGAATTCTATCTCAAGGCTTTTAGAGAGTGGTATGGTCATATATAAAGAGGATAATATGCTTAAGCCACCAAAAAATAAGATAAAAGTTGATATATTAATCTGATATATATTTTCTAATTTAATCATCATTGTTTCCTTTCCCAAACATAATTAATAAACATATGATGTATCCAGGTAATCCTATTTAATCATGTTTTAGAAAGCTAATAATATGATATATTAATTTGATTGATTTTTCAAATTAGTTTCTATCTATTTAAAATGTTATTAAATTACCAATTCTATGAGATAACTTATGTATCCCTTAACATTTTTTGATAAATTTCTATTTGCTCATCTAATAATTCACTATATTCAATTGTAGAAGGTGCTGTTAAGCCATCTCGAAAACCTATAGCTACTAATTTTTTTCTCATTATTTCAATTTGTTTTAATAACAATACTGCGTTTGTATCATCATTACTTTCCTTAGCCATAGATTCTTGATTTCCCCCTTGTCCCTTAAAACAACGTAAATGTATGAATAATCGTTGCCTACATCTTCATTCTAATAATATTATATACAACAATATGTTGTTTGTAAATATAACCAATGACTTTTTGTTGTTTATGAGATACTCATACAAGTTTCCGTTGTATAATGCATCCAAGAAAGGGAGTTTCTTATGTTAATATTCCGAGAAAGATTAAGAAGTTTAAGAGAAGAAAAAGAATTAATGCAAGAGGATATTGCATCAAAGTTAAATATTTCAACAAGTGCTTATGGATATTATGAACAGGGAAGAAATGAACCATCGCTCGAAACTGTAAAAAAATTAGCTGAAATATTTGACGTAACTGCTGATTATTTACTAGGTTTAATTGATACTAAACAACACCCTATCCAATTGTCGGAGGACTTAGTTTTAACAAAAGATGATATTAAAACGATTCATCTTATGAAGAAAGCAAATCTTTTGGAGCAAGTTAATGCTGATCCAGACAATAACATTCGAAGAATCCAACAAATTTGGGATATTATAAGAGATGAAATTAATCAAGAAAAAAAGAATTTTTCTAACTAAAACTAAAAAATCTCCACCTTCAACCTTCGAAGATGGAGATTTTTCATGTATTAGGTGATTTAAATAAAGTTCATAAGCAATCTGCGATAGAGTTAACAATCAATCCCTACTAAACAAATCCCTCGTATAGACCTTCTCGCGTACATCTTTCAGGTCATCCGTCAATCGATTAGCTACGATCACATCTGAGATCTCTTTAAACTCATCAAAATCCTTCACTACTCGTGAACCGTTAAACTCTTCTTCCTCCAACACTGGTTCATAGATAACAATTTCAATACCTTTTGCTCTAATACGCTTCATCACACCTTGGATGGCAGATTGTCTGAAGTTATCAGAGTCAGTCTTCATTGTAAGACGATAGATGCCAACCACTTTTGGATTCTTCGCAAGAATGCTGTCTGCAATGTGATCCTTTCGAGTTCTGTTAGCATCAACAATTGCTCCGATAATATTATTCGGTACATCCTGATAATTGGCTAATAATTGCTTTGTATCCTTCGGTAAGCAATAACCACCATAACCAAAGGAAGGGTTATTATAGTGAGTACCAATACGAGGGTCAAGCCCTACACCTTCAATAATTTGCTTCGCATTCAAGCCACGGATCTCTGCATATGTATCCAACTCATTGAAAAAGGCAACACGCATTGCTAAATACGTATTGGCAAATAACTTGATTGCCTCCGCTTCTGTTGAATCAGTAAAGAGAATATCAATATCCTCTTTAATTGCACCTTCTGCTAAAAGATTAGCAAATACTTTCGCACGTTCTGATCTTTCCCCAACAACAATTCGTGATGGATACAGGTTATCATATAATGCCTGTCCTTCACGTAAAAATTCAGGGGAGAAAATAATATTGTCTGTATTATATTTCTCACGTACTTCTAATGTATATCCAACTGGGATCGTGGATTTAATCACCATTACTGCATCTGGATTAATTTCCAATACCGTCTCAATCACATTCTCCACTGTGCTCGTGTCGAAATAATTACGATCAGGATCATAATTGGTTGGTGTAGAGATAATGACATAATCGGCATTTTCATATGCTTTCTGAACATCTGTTGTAGCTACCAGATTTAAATCTTTTGTTTCTAAATAGGTTTCAATCTCTTTGTCGACAATTGGTGATTTCTTGTTGTTAATCAGGTCGACTTTCTCTTCCATAATGTCAAGTGCCACTACTTCGTTATGCTGGGCTAATAAAACAGCATTCGATAATCCGACATAGCCTGTCCCTGCTACTGTTATTTTCATTTCTTATTCACCTCTAAAATAATTCTTGTACTTTATTATAACTATCAATGGTACCAATATCATATCGTAAGCCTTCAAATTTAAATGCGTATACTTTTTTATGCTGAATCAACCATGGAATAAAGTTCCCAGGTGCATCAGGATTATTCCCTTCCGCTAAATATTGCTTAAATAAAGGTAGTGTGTCTGCCTTGTATAAATAAAAAGGTGGTACAGCTAAATTCGACTTCGGTTCTTCTGGTTTCTCTTCAAATGAAATGACCATGCTATCCTCATTTACTTCGACAATGCCAGTTCGTTTCATTTCTTCAGGGTCATCTAACTCATGTGTTGTGATGCTGTCTGCCTTCACCTCTTGATAAAAATGAACAAAGTCCACTAATTCAAAATCAAAAAGATTATCACCAGCTAAAACCATGATATCTTCCTCAATATGATGGTGATCCAATACATACTGGATATCAGCAATAGCACCTAATCGATTGTCATTGGTTGTTGTATGGTCATTCACAACAATTATTTGTTTATCTCCTTGATAGCTTGCAGCCCAGTCTTGAAAACTTGGAGTGAATTTCTCATTTGTAACAATATATACTTCGTCTAATAGCTCGACTTTTTCGACCTTTTCCATAATATGATTTAAAATTGGTCTCCCTGCAACTTCTAATAAAGGTTTCGCTTTATTTCTTGTCAAAGGGTATAACCTCGTTGCATAGCCCGCAGCCAGGATAATACATTTCATCTTGTTCCCTCCAAAATGCTCCGAACAGACCATTAAAGGACTGTCCTATTTTTATTTGAGGACAACTCCCCTGTTACCCTGCCCTATCAAACGTGATCCATGACTCGTTTTACAGAAGTGTACTTTGTATACGTCTTTGTAAGCTGGATGTTTCACTGGATATACAGCATCAATCTGTGCTTTGATTCGTTCTTTATATGCTGGATCGATTAATCCAATACAACAACCTCTGTAACCAGCACCACTGAAACGAGCACCATATACCCCTTCTGTTTCTTTTAGCACTTCATAAATAGTAATTAACTCCGGACAGCCTGATTCATATTGGTGAATAGAGCTCTCTCCTGATGCAAACATTAGCTTGCCAAACTGTTCAATATTTCCTTGTTCCCATGCTTCAATGCCTTGACGTACACGTTCCTGTTCGGTAAAAAAGTGATCCAGTCGCTTACGGAATTTTCCTGGTACTTGTTCACGGTATGTACGATAATGCTCTTCTGAAATATTTCGGAGCTTCACATCCTGTAGTGCTAACCGTTCAAGACCTGCGAGTTCTTCTATAATCCAGCCAGCAACCTTACATTCATCCACACGGTTATTATAGTCTGTACCTATTAATGCCTTACTTACTCCAGAATATACGATGACTACTTCAAAATCCACCATATCAGGTGACTTGTCTACTAAATAATGCTCACTTGTTTGACAGTCCATCACCAATAATCGATTATCTTCACTCAAAATATTAGCCGATTGATCAAGAATACCATTCTTTAAGCCGATAAATTCGGTTTCCACCCAGTGGCTGTAGGAAACTAATTGTTCCTTAGAAATATCTAGATTATTTACTTCTGCTAAAGCCATTAAATAAGCTGTCGTAACTGCTGCAGAAGAGCTTAATCCACCAATTGGCAATTTCCCACTAATCACTGCTTGAAACCCGAACGTTAATTTTTGATCCTGCTGCAGAGAAAGAACGGCACCCCGAATATAATTCCCCCAAAAGCCTGGTAACATCTCAGGTACTCGATCAATATGAAAATATTCCTCATCTGGAAAGTCCATACTGCTAATACGAATATAACCGTCTTCCGAAGGTGCGAATACCAACTCTACATTTGCATCCAATGCCATACCTGTGACAATGCCATCTTGATGATCTACATGTGCTCCCAACGGACAAATTCTTAATGGCGAACGAATAAGTTGCGTTTCCTTTTCACCGTAAAAGTGTGTAAATGTATCAAAAAGCTTCTGCATTAGTAGATACCCCTCACTTCTGATTACTAATTAGCTATTTTGTTTCTGTAGCTTATCTTCAACCAAGTTGTAATATCGTACATACCAATCAGCAAACTTTTGTAGGCCTTCTTCAATTGGTGTTTGTGGTTTGAAGCCAACTGCTTGGTGTAAACGATCCGTTGATGCATATGTTCTGGGAACATCTCCAGGTTTAATTGGTTCAAACACTTTGTCGAACTCAACTTTTTTACCAAGTGCATTACTTAGGGCTTTCTCTAAAGACGTAATAAAATGCATTAATTTCTCTGGATTACTATTGCCGATATTGAATACCTCGTGTTGAACCTCCCCCTCTGGTGTTCTTGGAATTACCTTTACTATTCCTTCGACAATATCATCAATATATGTAAAGTCACGGTATAAATCATTTTCAAAATCACCATTATTAAAGATTTTAATTGGCTCGCCAGCAAAGTATTTATCGGCAAAACCGAAATAGGCCATATCTGGTCTGCCCATTGGTCCATAGACTGTAAAGAACCGTAAACCTGTTGTAGGGATATTGTAAAGGTGACTATATGTATGTGCCATTAATTCGTTGGATTTCTTGGTGGATGCATATAATGATACAGGATGATCAACAAAATCTGTCTCCTCAAACGGAACTTTCTTATTAGCACCATAAACGGAACTAGACGAAGAGTAAATTAAATGTTCTACTGGATGATGTCGACAAGCTTCCAAAATATTATAAAACCCTATCACATTACTTTGAATATACACATCAGGATTTTCAAGTGAATAACGCACCCCTGCTTGTGCTGCAAGGTTTACTACCACATTTGGACGATATTGTGTAAAAAGATCATCAATTATCGTTTTATCCGAAATATCTGCTTTGATAAACGTGAAATTCTCATAATGCTCTAAGCCTTCTAAACGAGTATACTTTAAGTTTACGTCATAATAATCATTCAAATTGTCAATTCCGATAACTTTACAACCTTGGTCTAATAGCTTTTTAGAAAGATAGTATCCTATAAAACCAGCTGTACCTGTAACGAAATAGGTTTTGTCCGTTCCTAATACTTTTTTACTCAATTTACCATAACTCCTTTTTATCCAATATTATTTGTTACTACCTCCACGTCTCTTTCAAAAATTTCTGTATTTATGAGATAGGCCAAGTTACCTTATGAGAAAAAGTGGGCATCTTGTAATCGTAATCAAGCTTCTTGATCTGAAGTCTATAGTTTTCTCAAAACTTTTTTCCTTCACTATAAAACCTTCTATTTTCTCAATGAGTTTTATTCGGAAACTAAGTATGAATATCTAACAAATTTTTTTATCAATATCTAACTCAGCAAATCATTGATAGTGGGTTGACAAAGCTACTTTTAATATTGAAATACCGGATTTTATTCATGTTTTATTTATGAATCTTAAGCGTCTTATAATCATAGATTGAATATTTAGATTTTCTTGTTAAACTAAGGCAGAAAGTGTAGACATACTACTTCTTGTTTATCCTCCATCACGAAAGAACTAGCCTCATTCCCACTTGTTACAGTTCATTAATAATAGATGTAAAGGATAAAACACTGATCTAGTAAGATACTATAGTTTAAAATTAGGGTATTTTATTCGGAAGTTCTAAAAAATTTAATAGCAAGAAGTAAAAATGGATTAGAATTGATGAATATTAAGGCAAAGTTAATGCTATTAATTCCTCAAACCTCATTTTTCACCACGATCCGTTACATTGTTTAATTGCAACTGGTTATTTTTCCACTCTATTAGTCAATTAGTCATAAGTAAGCAAAAACACATTCAACATTTATCTTTGGTTAATGGTGAAGTAGTAAATGTGCAACCGTCACTTTACAGGTTCAAAAATAATATAATCGAACAAGGATCGTTCTAAGTTGTTTGAAAAGTTATATTAATTTTAAAAGGTTTGACATATCGTTTACGTTTTTTTATCAATCTCAAAACAGCCGTCCATTAATTGGTTGTTAATGTCTCAAAGCCAAAAAATTAAGTTTTTATTTCACTTTTAATTGGAGCTACAACCGGTAATACTTCATGTTTATTAGAAAATGCAATTCCTATGTAACCACATCTAACAATTGTAATATTATAGATGCTAAAATTGGAATATTCATTTTAGAAAAATATATTTTTACTATATCACTTTCCACTCTAACTCTAGATTTATTCCGAATTTTGATTTTACTTTTTCTTTAGCAAAATCTATTAAAAATATAATGTCCTCTGGTTTTGCATTCCCTGTATTAACAATAAAACCAGGATGTTTATCCGATATCATTGCTCCATTTCTTTTATACCCTCTTAGATCTAATTCATCAAATAATTTCCACACATAGAAATCAACACCATCTAATTTAGGTCTCTTAAAAACACTCCCTGCATTTGGATAATTTCTTGGTTGTTTTAGGTATCTTTTTTTCTTTATTTCAAGTAATTTTTCTAATGACTCAATATAATCCCCTTTCTCTGCTTTAAATACACAAGAAATTATAACAATATTGTTATTAGCCCATTTAGATTGTCTGCGGCCAAAATTATCTTTTTTTACTTTATCAGTTATAATTCTATTTTCTGTAATATTATAGTAAGTAACTTGTTCTGTAAGTTGACCAATAGTGTCTTCATAGGTTCCCGCATTCATTATAATAGCACCACCAACACTTCCAGGTACATCTTCAAGAAATTCGAATCCTTTAATGTTATTTTCAACAGCATACCAACTCAAACTAGCTAGTGTCGCACCTGTTTCTACAGTAATTTTATTATCCTTATGCTCTATTTTATCCATTAATTTAAAATTTACAAAGACATAGCTTTCATCATAATATTCTTTTGATAATAAGATATTAGATCCTCTACCAATAATAATAATTTTCCTTTCTTTATATTTTTGGTATATTTCTTTAATTCCATTTATATTAATTGGTAAAACCATTTCTGAAGCTACAGACTCAAGTTTAAGAGTATTGTATTGTTTTAAAGAACAGTTTTTTATTGACACATAATTCATATTCATTACTCCCATAAACTTTATTTTATATACATTAAGAAACTCTTTTAATATCTGCACCCAAACTATTGAAAAGTTCCACAAAATTTCCATAGCCACGTTCTAATTGATAAATATTAGTTATTTTTGATACCCCATTAGCAGCTAATCCTGCTACAGCAACTGCAGCCCCTCCTCTTATATCAGTTGCTTTTACTACTGCTGGGTACAGTTTATTTACGCCCTTAATTTTAGCTATTTGTCCTTTGGCTCCATTAACGCAATAAAAATCTGTATCATATATTTGAATATTAGCCCCCATTTTAACTAATTCAACGCAGTATTTAAATCTTCCATTTAATATAGTTTCCTTTACTGTCGATTCTCCATTAGCAAGTGCCATCATTAATGTATGAAGTGGCTGAATGTCCGTATGAAAGCCAGGATAAGCCTTTGTTTCAATACTTGTTGCATTGAGTAAACCTTCTTCACATCTTATACGTAATCCATTATTGTCCTGTTCGAATATTACACCAGATTGCCTCCATACACCGATTTCGGTTGCGAGTAAATTGCTATCAAAATTATTTAGATATACATCACCGTTAGTAATTGCAGTTGCAGCTATAACAGTTGCAGCTATAATCCTATCCGGCATAACAGAATAATCTGTACCTTTTAATTTCTCCGCCCCTTTTATATTAAGCGTTCTTTCGTCACTCCAAGCAATACTCGCACCCATTCTGTTTAAAAGATTAATAACATCTAATACTTCCGGATTACGAGCAGCATTTTTTATAGTAATCTGTGATTCTTTTAAACAAACTGAAGCGAATATTGCATTGAGGGTTCCTCCAAATGTTGGATAATAGAATTCTATTAAAGCTTCATTATTTGCCTTACCAGGCTTCAATAGTATTCCTTCATCCTCAATTACAGTATTTCCTAACGAACGAAGAGCATTTACATGCATATCATGTTTTCTATTCCCTAAATCGCATCCACCGGGCATTGGTAAGAAAATGTCAGTTTTCCTGTTGGCTGCTAAACCTAATAATAACAAAGAATGCCTTATTTTACCTGCTAAATCTGAATCCAATGATCCTCCTCTCCAGTTTACTCCAGAACATATGAGTACTTTTTCTTCTGTATTTACTTTTATACTTGCTCCCATGTTTTTAAGCAACTTAATAATCAATTTCACATCATTCAATTCTAAAGGTACATTTTGCAGCGTTACCTCCTCATCACTAAGACAGGCAGCAACAATCGCAGGTAATGCAGCATTTTTTGCACCTGATATTTCAGTTGTACCCTCTAATACATATCCCCCATTAATTTCTAAGTATGGTTCATCTACCAATACATTTTCAATATTACTAATTAAACTCTCTTTCATTTTAGGGCCTCCTTTTACAAATATGATTATTTCGCAATTATTTTATTTATTGATTTTTTTATAATTAGTAAATCGCCTTTGTTTAATATAAGTAAATCTTTTAATCGAACTCCAACCTTTTTAGCATATACTATCCCATACAAAATACCACCTAATGAATAACTTATTGTTGATGCCCATGCTGCTCCTTTTACTCCATAGTTAGGGATCCATAATAAATTAAGTAATATATTTAAGACGAGTGGCCCAATAAAAACTAATAGACCATAAAGTGGCTTACCTCTAGCTGCCATATCTGGATGCAAAATTTTTGAAATAACTATAATAAATACACCTGGCAACAGGATATTAATAACATCGGATGATTGCTGAAACTCATCCCCATAAAGTAGTGTAACAATATACTTTGATGTTATAATAAAAAATAAACATATAAACAATAATATTGGTAAAGTTATTCTAAGTATCTTTGCAGAACGGTTATGTGCCTCAAAATTCGTTTTACTATTAGCACTTCTTGCAAATAATACAATTGATATTGCTGCGGGTAATTGCCAAATTAATTCTGCTAAATTTGTTCCCACGGAATAAATGCCTACTTCTGTTGATGTAACCATTCTTTCTAAGAATATAATATCAATCTTATAATTAAGTGTTAGAATGAATAATGCTAAAGCAAAAGAGATACCTTTTTTAAATAGATTTTGTGGAATGGGCTTTATGTACTTTAATTTCATAACACTTATACTTCTTACTATTTTTATAAAGTATATTAAACCCACTAGTGCAACTAATAAAGTTACTGTAGATGCCCCAATAACACCTAAATCAAATATCCATACCAAAATTATTACTCCAAATAAGTTAAAAGCAAACGAAATTAGCTCTTTTAAATTTATATTACCTATTTTTTGTTTACCTTGAATAACACCGTTAAGATAAGAGGTTAGAAGTTTGATCGGTATATAAATCAATGCTATTAAAACAAGTATCCAACCATACTCTTGAAGTGATCCCATAGAATAATAACTTAAAACTATTCCAATAGATATTATAGATGTAAACAACCATAGGAATAAACTCGATGATAATACATCTTGTACAGAATATATCTTCCTTCCAATATAATATGCTGACGCTTGTCTAACTCCTAAATCAGCAATACTTATAACTATATTCGGGACTACAAATAATGCTGTAACAACCCCCTTTCCTTCAGGCCCCAATAACCTAGCTAGCAAGATTGATACAAAAAAGCTACCAAATAAAATTACCAGTTTTGTTCCAAAAGTTGTTATCACATAAAATCCTGTACTATTTTGTGTCCGCATATTAATTTAATTCACCTTTTTCTACTGACATCATTATCTTGCTTCACTTTTATTCTTATCGCGTTAATATAAAATTGAATATATTCTCTAATTATCTTAAATAACTTTGGATTATAATTTGGAGCAGTAGGTTGAGTACTCTTATATAAGTCTATAATTTTATTTTCCGCAAATTTAATATCATAAAATTCTTGTGTAAGTTGCTTTAATTTTTTTACATAACTTAAATTTGAATTACCTCGGCGTAAGTTAAGAATACAATTTTCTAGTTCGTCGTAAGAAATTATATCTTCTAAATTTCTACCCGAAAAATTATAAGTTCTTAAATTCTCAAATGTTCTCAAATTACAATGACTAATAGTATTCATTTCACTAACCACAAAACAAATTCTGCAGTTTAAAATACCGTCAATTACGCTTCTACCTTTACCAAAAACGATATGAGATTCCTTGATATAATCTAGAACATTATTTTTAAAACCATGTATAATGATAAAATTTTTATTATATTTTTCATTCAATTCATTTGCAAGATTGCTAATATTTTTGTAGTGTTTTCCATCACCTAAAATATCTAATTTCACATTTAAATTATTTTTATATAACTTTTCTGCCATTTTAATAATATATCTTAATGATTTAATATGATGATCTGACATACGAGAAATCATTAATAATTTTATTTCAGTATCATTTTTTGTTATGTATTTATAATGCTGACTATATTCGTCAATTGATATATTAGTATCCATCCGATTGCTTATTACTGTAATTTTATTGGTGTCATAACCATATTTAGATAATTCTAACTTATTCTCCTCGCTGTATACTAATAATTTTTCATCCTCTAATAGCTGAGCAGAAAACTTATCAATCTTACCACCAGGTATATTGTAAATGATTGGTATATTAATTAATGTAGATATAATTTTATGAAAATAACAATTCATCAATGTAGTTGTATGAATTATATCTGGCTTTTCTTTTTTAATTATATTTAGATATTTTAGTAATATAATAAAACTCTTAAATGGTTTTTTTATATGAAAGTTAGGTAATTCAACTAATTTAATATTATTTTGTTTATATTCTACAGGCTCATAGGTGAATTGACCTAATACAACTACATCTATATCATGCTTTTTTGAAATTTTTACATATTGTAGTAATGATTTCGGAGCACCACCACCAAACCCCGCGTTTTTATATAGTATTTTCAATATTAATTCACCTTCAATTTTCTAATTTCGATAATTTTCAGTCAAAATTTCCTTATTAAAAGAATTACTAAGGAGAGTTAAACAACTTTTTCTCTTTTATTAATCATATATAAATAGAATAAAGTGATACAAACATACATATAGTAAACTGAAAATATTGAATAACTTAACTGCAAAATAAGAAATCCTGTTATACAAAAAACACTAAATAAAGCTTTGTAACTATTATCTTTACAAATGTATAGCATGTAAAAACATATAATCATAATTATGATTACTACTATACTTCCTAAAATTACCCCAAAAGAAGTGAACAATTCTAAAAACATATTATGTGAATAGGTTCCATTATTTAAAACTCTATCATAACCTATTCCATACCCTAATGGATTCTCTCTTATAGCATTAATTGTCCTTATCCAAATAATTTCTCTTGCTGAGGATTCTGCAAGTTGTCCATTTATAATTGAGTTCAACGTTCTACTATGAATACCAATAAAATCAAGGAAACTAAGTGCTATATTTAATAAACGTTCATAAAAAGCAATTATTATTAAAAAAATAGAGAGCGTTAATATAGTAAAATTAATTTTATTGCGACTAAATGTAAACAGGCACCATAACAAGTAAGCTGTAATTATAATTATAGAACCCCTGTTACCAAATAGAACATAGTTGCATATTAATAATATTGTAAGAATAACATCTATTATTTTTTTTTCTTTAAATGCAAAATAGGTTACAACAGCCCAATTAATAATGGAACTGTAGGCTAAGGACATATAGTTTACGTCAACCATATATCCATCTGTAAAAGGTATAAGCAATGTTAATATTAAGACTGGATATGAAACGAGTCTCATGTATGTAAGTATTTTATAAGGATCTCTAATAAAAAGTAAAATCAATATAATAGGTAATACATTCAAAATAAATTCAGCAAAAATTTCCTGAATAAAAGAAAGATTACTGTAGTTCAATAATGAACTTAATAACATAACCGAAACAAATATAATTAGACCCAACAATATAAATTTATCAATTTTATTTATGTACAAAAGTAAGATAATTAAATAAATAGTGATTTTTAAAAAGGCAATTATATTATAATTTGTTAAAAAATCTATATTGAGACCCACATACGAAAAAAAGTTTATAATATGAGATAAAGAAAAAAACATGAATAAACCTAGTAAACCAAATATATCATTTTTATTATTTATATATTTCATAAAAATACCTCTCATTAATAGGAAGTAAAAGAAAATTCACCCTGAAATTTAAACTTAAAAGACTATGCTTTTATAGACTCTCTAACTCTCTCTGTTATGAGTAGTTATCCTCAATCTACCTTCATTATCTATATTGAACTCATTGCAACTATAGTAAATATACTATTTACTATACACACTAGACAATTTATTTTGGCAATTCCAACCAACTTCCAATTTCATAGTTAAAATCATCTGGTCTTATTCTTCCTAAACCATTTTGATGGTATAAGGTCATTTCACCAAATAAAATTTTTTCATTTATATAATAAAAATCGATCCTGACATGAGGTATATTTGCTGATATTTTTCTTGCTAGATCAATCATTTCCTCTAGCTTTTTTGGTTTTTTCACTTTGTATGATAGTTCTTTTGGATATGATATTTCTTGTTCCATAAGAGACCAATCCAAATCATATAGATTACGCCTAGTCTTATCTTTATTTGTAATACTAAAATCCACAGTTATAAATTTTGGTTCTCCATTAAAGCAGAAGAATCTATAGTCTCTTAATTCATCACCATCATCCTGCTCAATAAATTTTTCACAAATAATACGTGGCTTAACATTTTTATATGGCCATTCTCTACCTAGCCAATACCAATTCCTTTTCATCCATTTATTTAACTTGTTTTTAGTCTCTTTTATATTTAATTTTGTTTTATCTGTACAAATTATATTACCACCGGAACCATGCGTACACTTCAAAACAAATTTGTTTGGGAGCTTTTCCCAGTCTATTTCTTCTACACTTTCAAATATTCCTATCATGGGAACTAAATATTCTTCCCCAATATGTTCCTTAATAAATGAACGAACTGCAAACTTATCAACATATTGACTATAGATATTTTTTCTATCATGGAGCTTTAACCATTGAAGTTTTTCATTAAAAGTCTTTGGATTATTTAAATTAAGTTTTTGATTTGTTTCAGAATAATAAAACATTTTCAAGTAAATTTCATCTGGGATCCAATTTAAGTATTCTCTTCCACCCAAAAACCTGATGATTCTTTTAGGATTCTTTAAGATTTTTTTTCCTCTCATGCATCAAACCTCCTAAAAACTTATAAAACTTTTGCATTCCCTGATCTATTTTTAGTATTCAATATCCCATTGATTTTTTATATATTTTTTCAAGCTCACCATTAAGAACATCAATAGGAAATTCTCTTTTAACTTTCTTCATAGCCTGTTCGGTTATCTCATTTTGCTTTTCACTATTATCCATTACATATTTAATTTTTTCATATAAAGCATTTGAGTCCTTTTCGGGCACTAAATATCCAGTAACATTATCATCAATTAATTCAGGTATTCCACTATGAAAGGTGCTAATAACAGGTATTAACATAAGCATGGCTTCCTTTAATGCATTGGGAATTCCTTCTTGGTTACCATCTTTTGATGTAATACTTGGAGCTAAGAATAAATCTGCTGACCTTAGATATTCCATTACTTCTGTTTGATTCTTACGTCCAACTAACTTTATATTAGATTGGGCATTACTTTGTTTAATAAGTAACGATAACTCTTCTTTTAGACTTCCATCACCTATTATCGTGTATTTAATATTGTTTCTAGTTTCAAGTAAAGTAGCTACAGCCTCTATTGCATACTTTAATCCCTTTTTTTCTTCTAATCTTGCAGTTGATATAATATGAAAATAATCTTTATTTTCTTTTGAGTGGCTAACTGGCTTAAATTTGTTTATATCAATTCCTGAATAAAGAACTTTTATTTTATTTTCTGGACAGCCATTTTTTATTAATATATTTTTAAAATGTCTACAAACAGGCAAAAAGAGTTCTTCATTTGCAAATAACTGTTTATATCCAGGGTAATATTCTGCCAAAGCCCTAGTAATGTCAAAACCTCGGATCGAGGTTATTATTTTGCCATTAATAATTCCTAAATTCTTTAAAACCAGAGCTTCAACTCCTTGTGGACCGTATTGACAATGAATTATATCGTATTCTTTTCTTTCAGTAAAATTGATTAATGTGTATAAACACCTTAATGACAAAATACCTCGTCCATATTTCAAAAAATTCACAGTTTGAATTACACTATTTAAATTAGGAGTTTTTTTTAACAAAGCAGGAATAATTTTTAATACTCTCTTTAATTTATTATTGGGTATATCACCACCTAAGTAATATACTCTATCCATTAAATTATACTCTTCAATAGTTTTATGAATAACCTCAGTATCACCTTTATTAAAAGTAAGGATATCTATATTATGACCTTTATCTATTAGGCCTGTTATTTGATTTAGTATGAACGTTTCTGATATGATTGGAAATTTTGGAACTAGCATTGCTATTTTCATATTATCCATCCCTTTATTATGACTTTCTGCTAACAAGAAATATATAAATACAACTTATGCTAAAACTACTTTTATATTTAAATAAACTTTAATCTTTAATATTATTTTTCCAATTAGTTATACAATATTAATTTTTATTTTTTCTCCTTCCAAGAAGCCTTTTAAAGACATCATAGTATGCTGTTGGATTAAATCCTATCTTTAATAAGTATCTTATTGATAGTAAAAATCTTTTTTCTTTAATTAAGAGAAATATAATTTCAAAATAATGTCCAGAATAGATTCTCTTTTGCGTTTTGTTATCATATAAATTAAAGTGATGTTCCATTTTTTTTAAAAAATGTTCTTTAATTTTAATCATTTTGATTGAATTAGGCCTGTTTCCCCCTTCATCTATATGAATCTTAACGTCATACTCTGACAAAACTTGCATCTTATTGACTTTTAAAAAATCCAAGAACAGCTGTAAATCTTGATGTCTTATGAATGATTCATCAAAATATCCACTTTTATCTAGAGCCTCTTTACGAAATAAAACGGTTGAAGTCAAAATAGAAACAGAACGATTTAGAACTTTTAAGTGAAGATCTTTAGTTGTGTAATGTGGAGCTTTTCGTATTGGATTCCCGTTATCATAATAAGTGTACAAACAAGAAACAGCACCGTATTCATTACTTTCTTTCAATATCATCACTTGTTTCTCTATTTTAGTTACCAACCATTCATCATCATCATCCAAGAATGCAATAAATTCACCTTTTGATGCTCTTATTCCTACATTCCTAGCAGCCGCTCCATTTATATGTTTATCCTGTTGTATATACCTTACACGTTTATCGGTAATTGTGCTTAATTTTTTCTGAACTATTTTACTATAATCATCATTTGGTTCATTATCATCTACAACAATTACTTCCAAATTTTTATAAGTTTGTTCCAAAACACTATTAATAGCTCTTAATAGAGTATCGTTTCTCTTATAGGTAGGAATTATACAAGATACTAGACCATTAATCATTATTTAACCTCTCTACTATTATTTTTCTCTTTAATCTCTATAACATACAAGCCTCGTTTCCCTTCAAAAACTGAATCAATACATACCATAGTACTTTTTCTATTCCACCTCGGATGCAAATCGCATCTTACATCATTATCGTATTTAAAGGGAGCAAAAACTTTTGCAATTGTTTTAATAGTGTTATCTTTAATTAAGAAGACATTTGAAATTCTCGCTCTGTTAGGATAGGTATCAGTTACTGCACTACTTCCATCCGGTGAATAGCTTGGATGTCCGTCCATCGTTAATTGAGACCACACTCTTTTATATTCATCTGTTCTATCTTTCATCAAATAATAACTATTACCTTTGGAATTCTTATGAGCATAAGCAATTATTTCATTATCATTTTTCCAGTAACAATGAGACGTCATATTATCATCATTCAAATTAAACATTTCTGAACCATCACTATTTACAGTAACTAAACGAGTATATTTACTTGAGCCATTAATCCATCTATGGAGAACCATAAATCGATTACCAGATGGATTTAGCATTATATGATTAACCTTATGTTCTGCATTTTTCATTTCAGGTCTAGATTCGAAATTTGCAAAATCTGAATAATTCAACAAAGGCTGAACGACTCCACTATTTAAGTCCACATGCCAAATACAAGGCTTGTTAGGGCACTTTTGGCTTTTATATGAATCTGGTAAATTAGAATACCCATAACCTGGTCTTAAACGGTGTAATCTTGAAAAATCAAGTGAAAGTGCAAAATCTCCATTGCTTGCAACACTATAAATTGGCATTGGTATAATTTTTTCTTGATTTGTACTAATGTTTAATATTACTGAACAATACTCACCATTACGAAAATCGTTATAAATAATTTTTTCCTTATAATCAGGACCTAACCACTGCAGCATACAACCTTGTTGCACGTTCCATGTATGTGTTTTTCCCAATACTTTATAGGAATTATTATCATGAGTATCAAATAAAACTATTTCCGCTGGTTCTTTTGGTGCTACAGATAAATAAGTGTTCTTTGTTCTTAAGCAAAGCATATATCTATCCGTAGCATCCCATGGAGATTTATCATAGTAGCCAAAAAAATATTCCATTCCATCATCTGGAGATATACGTTCGATATCTCCCTCATATTTAATTTTTGGTGAAATTATGTAAGATGCAAGTTGATAAGATCTTTTAACAGCTTTTTTTATAACAGGGAATTTATTTAAAGCATCATTTACTTTAGATTCAATACTCATATTCACTTCAACCTTTTCTTATGCTTTTTTTCTTAATAGTTTATCTGATATTACTTCAAGTACCCAAATTGGAGAAACAAAAATAATTATTTGACTAGTAGCCACAACCAAGAAGTCTAACAATGTAGAATATCCTTTTTTCTTAAAACTATAGATCATTTCCATATAACTTCTGCATTTTTCCCAGCTTTTTCGTCTTTTGAGATTATCTCTGTTTGCTCGGAATAACAATAAAGACTTATTAATATTTTTTCCTTTGCATCCATTATTTAACATCCTTACAAATAAGTCCAAATCTTGATTTCTTCTATAATTTTTATAACCACCTAAACGAAGCACTTCCGTTTTTTTATACATAACAGTAGGATGATTAAAAGGGTTTCTTCTACGCGAGAAAGACATAATCTCTTCACTTGTCAATGGAACTACTCTTGAAGAAATTATGTTGTCAGGCTCATCATAAAATTCATCAATATGCGAACCGAGAATCACTAATTCTGGATCTTTATTAAATTCATTGACCTGCAATTCACACCTATTTAACAAAGATATATCATCCGTATCCATTCTAGCTATAAGTTCATTTCTACTAACTTTTAATCCTTCATTTAAAGCTAATCCAAGACCTTTATTTTCTTCTAAGGCAACTATACTAAAAATGCTAGGATATGATGATTTATATGAACTAATTAATTCCTCCAAATCAAATGTTAAAGGTCCATCCTTTACAATAATTATTTCATTTGGCTTTAGTGTTTGGCTCAACATACTTTCAATGCTTAATTTTAAATATTCTGGTTTCTCTTTATAATAGACTGACATCAGCACACTATAATTATTGTAACTCATTTTTCTTTCTCCATCTGTTCTGTTTTTCTAATAGATTCTTCAAAGGAGACTATATTATATTCTTGCATGTCTGGTGACATTTTTTTTTCATACTTTAAGTCTCCAAATACTTTTTTCACTACGTTAACCTTAATGCTCTTAATTAAGAAATTTATAAATTTTACTTTGATCAGTTTTCGATTATGTATTTTAGAAATTAATTCGACCATCTTTGTGGTATTGACATAATTAGTATTTTGCGGATGAAAAATACCTTCATCTTTATTGCCTATCACCCTAGTAATAAACTCTGATAAATTATCAACGAATATCATACTACGTTCATTTTTAATATCTGGAAAAAATAATGATATTTTAGCTATCTTGGACAATTTACTATAATTCCCCACACAGTTAGGCCCATATATCATCGGAGGACGTATGATTGAAATAGAAAAGTCTTTATTTTTCATTTTCATTAGAATTTTTTCTGACTGCAATTTAGAATTTCCGTAAGCATTAACTGGTTTCTCATTAGTATCTTCAGCAATTACTCCTTCTACTAATCCAAAAACACTCATAGAACTTAAATATATGAAGTGTTTGACACCTTCTCTTTTCGCTTTAGAAGCTACATCATTCGTTAAATCTCTATTGACTTTAAAATATAATTCTCTATTTTGTGGGGTTTCTTTTATATGAGCTATCCCAGCAACATGCAACACAACGTCATAAATGGAAAAGTCAGCACTTTTCCACTCTTCTGTTCGCAAACTTATTTTATCAATTTGAAACTCTTCAGGATAATGTTCTGTTACCCAGTTCTCGAAGGAATTTCCTACGTAACTATTCTTCCCTGTAATTAATACCCGTTTCATTTTGAGGCTGACTCCTTCTGCTCATACTTTTCCGAACCTGTTCCACCTTCTACAACGCCATCTCTTTTTAATACACTGACAAAAGTGCCAACAAAGCACTTCAAGTCAAACAATGGCCCAATTCGCTCTATGTATTCACCGTCAAGTTTCGCCTTAATATCAATTGACAGCTCATCTCGTCCATTAATTTGCGCCCATCCTGTTAATCCAGGTAATACATCATTTGCTCCATACTTATCACGTTCTTCGATTAAATCATATTGATTCCATAACGCTGGACGTGGTCCGATGATTGCCATTTGACCTGCTATTATATTTAATATTTGTGGCAGTTCATCTAAACTAGTCTTTCTAAGAAATTTACCTACTCTCGTAATATATGTATCTGGATCACCTAATAAGTGAGTAGGTGTATCCTTTGGTGTGTCAATTCTCATCGTTCTGAATTTCAATATATGGAAATGCGTTTTATTAATACCTACACGCTTTTGCTTAAATAAAACAGGTCCTTTGGAATCTAGTTTAATAGCGATGATTAAAATCAAAAAAACAGGTGATAAAATAATTAATCCTATTAGTGCTAACAGAAAGTCAATTATTCTTTTTACCTTTAAATAAAACACCTTTATCACCTCTGCCAGTACTTTTTTGTGCACTTCATATTACAGATTATTATCATCTTGTACCATATCCTTCAAACAAGAGTCATAGTAATACAAGACTTGATCAACATTACGTAACTGCTCCAACTTTCTTCTGTGCATCAAGATAGACAATATCCATTAGCTGTTCCTTCAACCCTTCTTTCGTATATGTAGAGAAGCCTTGAATCAGCGTTAATACTTGCTCAAACTCTACATCGACTGTTTTACCAACATAAATCTTCTCATAAACGGCATTTGGATGTATTTCATCTTCACCAAGCAGTTCTTCATACATCTTCTCTCCAGGACGTATTCCACTGAATTCAATTGGAATCTCTTCTTCCGTATATCCTGATAGTTTAATAAGATTTCTCGCTAAATCTACTATTTTTACAGGTTCCCCCATATCTAAGACAAATATTTCTCCACCTTTTGCTAATGTCCCAGCTTGGATAACTAATCTGGACGCTTCGGGAATGGTCATAAAATAACGAGTCATATCTGGATGTGTGACAGTAACGGGTCCCCCCTTTTCAATTTGCTTCTTAAACAGTGGAATAACACTACCTCGACTGCCAAGCACATTACCAAAGCGAACTGCCACAAATTTTGTTTTGCTTCGGCTTGCTAAGTTTTGCACAACCATTTCTGCAATTCGTTTCGTTGCACCCATCACATTTGTAGGGTTAACGGCTTTATCTGTAGAAACCAAGACAAACGTATGAGTGCCAAATGCATCAGCCGCCTCTGCTACATTCTTCGTTCCAATAATATTATTCTTTACTGCTTCATGTGGGTTATATTCCATTAGTGGTACATGTTTATGTGCTGCTGCATGATAGATTATTCTTGGGGTATGTTCTTGCACAATTTCAAAGATGCGTTTACGATCTTGTACATCTGCGATAATTGGTACAATTTCGATATCATCTT
The DNA here is from genome assembly GCF_052063305.1 of Gracilibacillus sp. HCP3S3_G5_2. Taxonomy (NCBI): domain Bacteria; kingdom Bacillati; phylum Bacillota; class Bacilli; order Caryophanales; family Bacillaceae; genus Gracilibacillus; species Gracilibacillus sp. HCP3S3_G5_2. The sequence goes on from NZ_JBQHXU010000005.1 coordinate 190,216, forward strand.
GCTGATATTTTTGACGAAGTTCCATATCAATGGAATAGATACTAAATTCACCATGTCCAATCAATAAGATTTTCGATGGGGTAAATTGCATTAATTGTCTACAAATCTCTGATCCTATTGAACCGCCTGCACCAGTGACCATTACCGTATTGCCTGTTACATACTCTGCTATCGAGTTTATATCTAATTCAACTGGGTCACGTCCCAATACATCCTCGACATCGACATTTTTCAATGAGCTTACGGATACTTTACCTGAGACAATATCCTCTATTTTTGGCACCATCTGCACTTTTACATTCGTACTGTTACAAATCGCAACTAGTTCTGATAGTGTACCATTTGTTAAAGATGGAATAGCAATCACAATATGGTCAATCTCTAATTTTATTACTAACTCGGGAATATCCTCTGTGCTCCCGGCAACTGGCAAGTCATAGAGCTGCATTTTGTGTTTTGCCATATCATCATCTGCAAATGCAACTGGTAAAAGATCTGTATGCTGCTGTTCATTCTTTAGTTGTCTCGCAATCATTGCTCCCGCAGCACCGGCACCTACAATTAATGTGCGCTTGCGATTTTTCTTATCTTGCATATATTGATCACGGTATACTCTCCAAACAAATCGTGAACCACCTATTAAAATAATATGTAATAACCAAGTTACAATAAGTGCTCTTCTATAAATCACGAAATCATTGACTAAAAATTGGACGATCCCTGTTGCGACGATTGTGAAAGTGATTGCTTTCACAATCGCGATCAACTCCCCAATACTCGCATAAGCCCATACCTTATTGTAGAGCTTATATAAAAATGCGAATAAATGGTGAAACAGAAATAAGGCAATCATGGAAATCACCATTGTTTCTGGCTTCATGTATGGAGTGCCAGGGTAAACAATCCATGAAGCGATAAAAATCGCTGTACTGACAATCAAAGAATCTAATAATATTAATAAGAAAATTCGTTGTTTATAACCCATTGGGTCATCCCTTCCATCGAACTTATTTATTGATTTACTTTGCTTTCTACTGCCAATTGGTTAATAATTTTTTGTACTTCCTCACCTATTTCTTCATTTTCCAGAGCAAATTCTATCGTTGTTTTGATGAAACCTAGCTTTTCTCCTACATCATAACGTTTCCCCGCAAAGTCATAGGCAAATACACTTTGTGATTCATTTAATCGCTGAATCGCATCCGTCAATTGAATTTCGCCACCAGCCCCTACTTCTTTCTGCTCTAAATATTTAAAAATAGTTGGGGATAATACGTAACGTCCCATTATTGCTAAGTTGGATGGAGCTGTTCCTGGTTCCGGCTTTTCGACAAATTTATTGACAGAGTAGTTTTTACCGTGCTGTTCTTTCGGATCCACAATGCCATAACGATGCGTCTCATGATCAGGAACCTGTTGTACACCGATAATAGAGCCACCTGTACTCTCATACTCATCTATTAATTGCTTCAAGCAAGGAGTTTCCGCTTGTACAATATCATCACCAAGTAAAACCGCAAATGGTTCATCCCCAATAAATTTACGTGCGCACCACACAGCGTGTCCTAATCCTAACGGTTCTTTCTGTCGTATATAATGAATATCTACTTCTGCTGGTTGTTTTGTTTTTTCTAACAATTCGAATTTACCTTTTTTTAATAAGTTATCTTCTAATTCAAAGTTATGATCAAAGTGATCTTCGATGGCACGTTTACCTTTACCAGTTACAATAATAATATCTTCAATCCCTGATTCAATTGCTTCTTCTACGATATATTGAATTGTTGGTTTATCCACAATTGGTAGAATTTCTTTCGGCATTGCCTTTGTTGCAGGTAAAAATCTAGTCCCCAGTCCTGCTGCTGGAATTATCGCTTTTCTTACTTTTTTCATAATAATTACAATCCTCCAATAATTTATAAGATTATATTTAAAGCATATTTCACTAACAAGAAATTACTTGCCACTAGAACATTCCCATTATCTTCTTCCGTTTGATTTTCTCTGGGACATCTCCTACTACATGATCGCCATTGACTAAGTATTGCGCATTTTCCATATACCAATAGAGCACGGAGGAACCAAACTTATCTTTCACCAGTGCATGCGCATCCTGCATAACAAAACCTCTACTCGTTATATTATGTGCATCAGAGGCGATAAAATGCGTTAAATTTGCTTCGATCAATTGCAGGCTGAATTTCTTGATTTTTTTACCAAACTTTCCAGCGATACTTGCTGCGGTAACCTGTGTTAACGTCCCGTTACTTACTAAATCATATAATATGTCAGGATTTTCGATTAACTCTTTATTCCGCTCTGGATGTACAATAATTGGTTTGATCCCTTTCAACTGTAAATCAAACATTAATTGTTTTGTGTAACGTGGAACATGATTGGATGGAAGCTCCACGAATAAATATCCACTTGTTTCATTAAGAGGGAGCAGTTGCCCATTTTCTAAATCCGTTAACATCTCCCCGTTTATTCGTGTTTCCTGACCTGGCAGAATCGTAAGCGGAATATCTTCCTCTTGTAGTCTATCATTTAATTGATCTACCGCTATTAATATATCATCCTTATAGTTATCATAACTACCATTCATGTGATGTGGTGTGGCAATAATCGTGTTAATCCCTTGTGAAACAGCATTTTTCGCCATTTGCACACTATCTTCTGCATGCTTTGCACCATCATCTACTCCAGGTAATATATGACAATGAATATCAATCATTACATCCATCGTCCTTTCTCTATTATATGTATTCCTCTACCTCAGGAAGCCACCTTAAAGTATAGCAGTAAACAAGCCAAAATAAAACAAACAAAGGAAGAAGAAACTCTTTCAGAAATCTTAATATTATGAAAATTCAGTTTAACTATGCTTATAAGATCCCTAATATTCTCTTCTTCTTCATTCGCGTTGGTTCTTCGCCTTGTACCATTCTATTATCCAAGAGTAAATGCATGTTGTCTTGTAGTACATACCACTTATTAAAAGGTATGTGCTGCTTCAGACGCTTCCATGCAGCATCTAAGTAATAATCCTTTGCTTCTGAGGTATCTGAACCGATGAAATGGACGAGGTTATTTTTCGCAAATTGTTGTGTGAGCTTTTGTAGTTTTTTCCCTTTTTTCCCTGTTATACTTTTTGCACTAACCTGCACTAGCACACCATTCTTCACCATACTGTATAGGTTATCAGGATCTTCCTGGATTGCCACATTTTTTTCAGGATGAACTAATATAGGCTTATATCCTTTAAGTAGTAGATCATAGCATAGCTGTTTCGTATATTCTGGAATATGATCATACATTAATTCGATAAAGACATATTCAGGGTCCGTACCATAAGTTATGTAGCTGCCATTCTCTAGCTTCTGTTCCAGATCTCCATGAATCCGAATCATATGCCCCGGAATAATCTCAACCTTTGTATTTTGTTCGATTAGCTGTTGATTAATTTTTTCAACGAGATTAGTAATGGTATCTTTACGGCTTTCTTGTTGTCCTTGTATGTATCTTGGTGTAGCAATAATTTTATTGACTCCTGCCTTTTCTGCTTCCTTCGCTATTGCGATCGACGAGGTGATGTTCGCTACACTTTCTTGATTAATTGGAAGTATATATGGATTAATATCCAACATAAGCACCATCCTTTCTCGTTACTACGCATATAGTTCAAGACCTAAGTCCTGTTCTTTGTAAAGAATACCATATTCCACATTGTTTGGAAAGTAATAACATTTTATGTCCATACTATATATGTTAGTATAGCTTGCTTATTTTATGGGGGATCATTCAAAAAAACCTTTCGACTTTAATTGTCGAAAGGTTTTCACTTTAACTACCGTAATAATAATAGTGACCTTTTTTCTGTTCCCGGTCATTCAGTACAACACCTAGCAATTTGGCGTTACCAACCTCTAGCAGTTCTTTCGCCTTGGTCGCTGCATCATACTCTGTTTGGTTGCTACGTACAACCATTACTGCTCCATCGCAAATATTAGCTAGTATCTGCGCATCAGTTACCGCTAGTACAGGCGGTGTGTCAAACAGCACTAAATCATACTCATCACTGGCATTGGAAATAAGATTTTCCATTGCTTTGGATCCTAACAGTTCAGATGGATTCGGAGGGATCGGACCACAAGATAATAAATCCAATCCTGCTATATCGCTATTTGTAATAGAGTCATGCAATTCCGCTTCCCCTACCAGCACACTGCTTAATCCTTTACGATTATCCACTCGGAATGTGTAGTGCAATGTTGGCTTACGCATATCCGCGTCAATTAGTAACACTTTCTTTCCTTGTTGAGCAAATACGATCGCTAGGTTCGCTGTTGTCGATGATTTTCCTTCTGATGGGCCAGAAGATGTCACCAGCATCGTTTTCAATTCTCCATCTACCGAAGAAAATTGTAAGTTTGTTCGAATCGTTTTATATTGCTCGGAAATAGGAGAACGCGGGTTCATCTTTGTAATTAAGTGTCTTACATTCTTTAGGTTAGACTGTTTTTTTCGTTTGACCACTTACGCTCCCCCTCTCTCTTTTCTTATTGATGGAAACTGGCTTTCCCATCGACATCATATCTTTTTCATCAATATGGGATACGACACCAAGAATAGGTAACGCTAATTTATCTTCGACATCTTGTTCTGTTTTAATTGTATTGTCTAAGTATTCAAGTAAGAACGCTAAACCTACCCCAATCATCGCACCAAGCACTATAGCGATTGCAATATTAAGCATTGGTTTAGGATTAACAGGTGTTGGATTAGCAGGCACTTCTGCTGCAGATAGGATGTTTACATTGTTGACATTCATTAACTCCGGTAAATCCTCACGGAATATTTCTACTGTTGTATTGGCAATTTCGGCTGCCACTGCTGGATCATAGTCTGTCGCTGTTAAGGTAACAACCTGTGAATTTTCAGAATTGGATAATGATAATTTTCCACTTAATGCTCCTGTTGAAATCGTTAAGTTCATTTCATCTACTACTTGTTCTAATATCCGGTTACTTGTAATAATATCGTTATATGTATTGATAATCTCTACGTTGGAACGTATTTGGTTCAGGTCGACATTATTCGTCTCATTCGTATCTTGGTTTACAATAAATTGAGTACTAGATTGATAGGTTGGTGTTAAAACAAAGAAACTAACAATAGCACTTATAGCTGCTGCACCAACAATTAATACTATAATGAGTAATATACGCTTTTTCAGGACTTCAAAAATCTCTTTCAAAGATATCGTTTCTTCCATTTTGTAACCTCCGCATATAGTCTATCAGATGATTTTTGTCGATTATTTTCACTAGGATCACACCACATAATCGAAATTATAACATAAACTTTTTTTATTTGTCATAACTATCTGATGATTTCTTGAAATTTTTTCTAGTATTGGATATAAAAAAAAGCCTGTGCATTCTCTTGCACAGGCTTTCTCTCGCTATGAAACACGGAACCATTGGTTTTTTAACGCAGTGATTACGGCATTCGTTCGATCTGGCACTTCTAATTTTCTCAAGATCGAGCTGATATGATTTTTAACGGTTTTATCAGTAATATATAATTTCTCACTAATTCGATGGTTACTATAACCCTTTGTTAAGAGCTCCATTACTTCCCATTCTCGGTTAGTGAACACCCCTACTGGTCGTCTTTCTTTACGGCTGTGAATTTCACGGTAATCTCCTAACAAAACCGCTGAAAGCTCTTCATGAATATAATGCTGTCCAGTAAGAATCTTCTTTATCGCATGAATAAGTTCTTCTTTTTCCATTCCATTATAGAAATAACCATGGAGATCCATTTTAAAAAGCTCTGTTAACGCTGGGTGAGAGGTATCCTCTGTCCAGACAATAATTTTCTTGTTGTTTTCCATGTATGTCTCAATTAAATTCATCGTATTTTCATTCGTGTCAATATCAATGATGAGTAGGTCAATAATATAGTCTCGGAGTTTGCCTTGCTGCTTTGGTTCTACTGCAATAACATCATATGATTTAAACTCATTAGAAAGGACCCCTTCTAAACCTTGTCGATAGATAGAAGCTTCTTTCACTATCGCTATACGCATTGATATTTCCTCCTGTTTTCTTTTTTAATATAATAAAAAGGCTATTTCTCCTTATCAAGTACAGAAATAGCCTAAAACAACATACATATAAGTTAAGTATTTTAGGTAACCAGGCTGCCATAGGTAATATGATTCATGTATACTACCCTTAGACCCTAGGCTTTGCGTCCCGTTTTTTCAAGCGGTTTGCCTTTTTCTTACTATTTTACTCTGTAGTTTATACTACATCTTTCCTATCTCTTTTTCAACAAAAAGGAATAAAAGTATACAAAAATAATCCGAAAGTTATATTAATTGGTAATAATATGGTAGTTTTGAGAGTCTATTTGTTTATATTATTTTGTATATTTTTGTCGAACAAAAGGTGTTACTGTCTTTTCTTGGAGGTGGCTAATTTTTAGGTACATATAACCTGTTTTTTTGTCAAAATAGACGCTAGCAAATGAAGGCCAGAGTAGTTTTTAAATTAATTAGTTTAACTTATGGGCTAATATGTAGGAAGGAAGACTTCAGTATCAAATACTCTTGCGTTTAATAATTAGACAAATCTTTGAACAGGGATAAACGATTACCCAACACCACAGGATGCATCATTAATCTGTATGGATCGATCAGACCAGATGGAACAAATCTTGTTCCTCCATGTGCCGAGGGACTTATCTAGCCAACAACGATCTCATAAAAAAAAAGAACCTGATCTACTTTCAGGCTCTAAACTCTCCTTCCATCACCGTTTCAGTCAGTGGACGACGATTGGAAGGTAATTCGCGTTCTTGGAATTTTTCATCTAATTTATCTTTTTCATCCTGGTAACCAATTGCTATAACGGCATGAATAGCAAATTGTTCCGGAATGTTTAGTACTTCACGAGCTTTATCCTTATGGAATCCGCCCATTGCATGCGTTATGAGACCGTTCTTCATCGCCTGTAATGATAAATATCCCCAAGCTGCTCCAGTATCAAAGCAATGTGATCCACCTGCTTCTGTGTCTGAAATTACTAATGCGAATGCAGGTACCTTACTACACCATGCGAGGTTTCCGTCCATAATAAAAGAATGAAATTTCTTGCGGTCTTCCTCCGTTCTCGCAATTATAAACCGCCACGGCTGTTTATTCATAGCAGATGGAGCCCAGCGAGATGCTTCCAAAACACTCATCAATGTTTCCTCATCAACCTCTTGTTCTGAAAAAGAACGAGGTGACCAGCGGTTTAAGAACATATCATCAATTGGATAATCTGCTCTACGATAATCGTTTATATTTATATTTCTCATCCATCATTCCCCCTTCACCCACACATTATATGCCATTTTAGGAAATAACTCAAAAATCACGATTCTAGGCGAATGTCATACGCTATAGTAATGAAACCATCCAAAAAGGGGAAGCAATCCATGAAACAATTCTTACATTTTAGTTTCGTCATGATCATTGGCTTTATTCTATTTATTATTTTCTTACTATCTGTTATACCGATGATCGGGTTAAAAACATTTGTTATTGTGGTGATTCTGTTGATTATTGGCTTTACCATCGAAGGTTTCTGTAAATAATTTAACTTTTTTTGGTATTTTTATGGATTATTTATGATAATATAGTATTATAGACTTTAGTACTATATTTATAAGGAAGTGGTGTGGTTCCCATGTATGATAAAGGAAAGCTAATCCGTAAATACAGGAAAGAGCTTAACTGGACACAGGAAAAACTGGCAAGGAAAGTTAATACTAGTGTATCGACAATTAGCAAAATTGAATCAGGAAAATACCAACCGTCAGCAGAACTAATGTTAAAAATCCAAAAAGTTCTCCAAATCAAGGAATTGATCCATCAGGAATATCATCCACTCTTTTCCCAGTTAACCTCTTGGCAACAAAGTATCACCCAAAGAAATTATGCTGAAGCAAATAAATACTACAACGAGCTTAAAAAATTCCCTATTACTTATTATTATGACCAGAAAGGGTTACTCTCATTATGTAATTTTTTACATGCTCTAATTGTCGAACGCACAGATCTAGCATCTAACTATTTAGAAAAAATACAGAAATATGCTGAAGTACTTTCCCCTGCGAGCAACTATCCCTACATAAAAGCGATTGGTTTTTATTACTTGTTATTAGATCATTTAAGTGATGCACTTCGTTACTTCCGTGATGCGACGAACATCAATCCTGAAATGTTAGAAAGAGATGGAGAAATTCACCTGTACTATGCCTATGCTTATGAGAAAATTGGTAACAATTTAGATTCCGTTTTCCATGGCTTTACTGCTCTAACAATATTCCAATCAACCTTCAATCAGCCAAATACTTTACTGTCTCGACTCATTTTAATTAAAAACGCGATAGACAGCCAGAATAAACCAATTGCTAAAATTATTCAAGAGCTACACAGTATTCTGACAAATTATACGAGTATACACAAGAATTATATTTACTATGTATTAAGTATAGCTTATCTACAAAACAAGGATTACAATAACGCTTTAAGATATTGTAAGAACGCGATGAACAATGAAAAAATACCGATGAAAAAGGCTAAATATATCTTTTTTATCGCATATATATATGCTTTACTTCAAAATCCACAGATGTCTCTAAACTATATAGAAGGTGCTAAAAAAATGAAAAAAGGGAAAAAATATGAGTATTCTTTTTATCTGTTAAAAGGAATTATCCAACAAGTACACGGTAATGAAGATTACCGTCGTAAAATCACGGATGAAATTATCCCTTATTTCGAGCTGACCGGAAACCTCCTTGAAAAGAATTATTGCCATGCGATTCTCGGGAATGTCTTTTATGAGAAGAAGTCATACAAAGCTGCTGCCAATCATTTTTATATTAATCCTGGTAATTTCTACATCAAGGAATTATTGGCAAAGTATCCGCAAAAGTAATATTTCCCACACATTTTTTTGTATTCTTGAATCAGAATATGGATATAGGAGGTGTGGAGGATGGCGAAAGATGTTAAATGTGAGGTAAATAACTGTAAGTTCTGGGCTGAAGGCAATAGATGTCTCGCAGATACCATCTATGTAGTCAGCCATAGCGGAAAACGTGCTGCTAATGAGAAAGAAACAGATTGCCATACATTCGAACCGTCCGTCTAACAGCCTTCTTTAATGACCTCAGCTAACTATGGGGGTTAGCTGAGGTTAACTTTTGCTAACGCATTTTGTCTGGTAAAGCAACAATGGACTCAATTAATGTATTGAGCTTTGTTTCAATACGGTGTAGCAAATAGAATGTCACCGCAACTGGAAAACCGAGATCGGTAACTAACGATATCCACGTTTGCTCCATGTGATGGACTCCTCTCCTTTTAGTAGTTGAATGATACGGACAAAGTGACACTGCTTTTCTTTTGAAATCATCGTAGCTTGTAGTTGGCACTACTCTTCCACTTCGAGCTATCTCCTTCTACATGTTGCCGATGATTCAGTCTGCTTTCTCCTTCAAAACGTGCTTACGAAGAAAAGCCTAGAAACCCGCAGCAACTGTGATAAAAGGAATTACGGTGTATTTGCGAACGGATGAGGACTTTTGCCCAAGAGACGAGTATCAACGTTTGTCAGTTGATGAGAGCGAAATGACTCGATTGAAAGAACGACTTTGTCTCACTCAGCTAGTGCGTATGTGAATCATCTCCGCGTCTTATTCCTAAATGAATGAAAGGAGAGCTTCTATGCTCTCCTTTTTACTGGATTAGATTTCAATTTCGCTAACATTTCGCTCAACGATTCGCGCACTTTGCTTTGCGACTAAATCACCGCCTGAGGAAAAGAAGGCATTTTCACTCAGGATGGTATCCATCGCCTCAGATACTGCTGCAGGGTCTGCTGGCTCCACTGGATTATCCAACGAGAAGGTTATTGTCTTCCCCTCTTCATTTTCAAATCTTAATTCGAGTTTCTTCATTACGTACACCTCCCTTGTTTTCATTCATTGAGAATTAATCTTCTGTAATTAATTCCGTGTCATTTCGTTTTACTGAATACAAAGCATGCTGCTGTAATGGGACAAGTGCTTGTGTGACTGTCAGAAGTTGATCCGCCGTTGCATCTAACTTCACATTGTTAAAGGACTTTGTCTTATAAACCATGTCTCCAGAGATTGGATCAGTCCCATTCTCGAACGTTAACTGAAGTCTGGAATCAATTCTTTCCGCTAAAGCCATATGTTCCACCTCCCTTCATCTCTATAATCAATTGATGCGATGAGTAGGTGTCGTTTGTTGATTAATAGCAAGATAAGCTACTCTATTGGTGAAATATATGTCGTAGGAGGATATCTCATTAAAGGAATCACTTATCTCGTGAGTAGAGAAATATATCTCATGAAGATAGCATAATACCTCGCCAACAACAAAAAAAAGCCAGCACTTTTTATAAGTACTGACTTTATATAGCTACACCTTTTGTTTTCTGCCTATTAATTTTCTGATACTGCTTAATATCGGTTGCTGACCATTCTTAACAATGCCGGTGAGTTCAGCTATTAACTGAATGCCGATAACAATAAAACCTAAAATAATCAATGATGTTAACATAGTGGCACTGTTAAAGATAATAGCCATAATACCAAAGAAACCACTAAATCCATAAATGATCAACACAGAAGCTTGATGGCTGTATCCCATATCAATCAGTTGATAATGAATATGTTTGCGGTCTGCTGTACCAATATTTTGTTTATTGATCAAGCGACGTACAATCGCAAACAGCGTATCAAAGATTGGAACAGCAATGATGATGATCGGAATGATAAAACTGAAAAAAGCGACATTCTTAAAGAGACCGAGCATGGATATCACAGCAATTGCATATCCTAAAAACAAAGCCCCAGTATCGCCCATAAAAATTTTAGCAGGATAGAAGTTATGATATAGAAAACCTAAACAACTTCCGACTAGCACCATTCCTAAATAAACAACGATCAGACGATAGTCAGTGATGGCGATAATTAAGATACTTGTTAAACCTATCGCCGAAACACCTGCTGCTAGTCCATCCAAACCATCAATAAGGTTAATGGCATTGGTAACACCAACAACCCATAAAACTGTAAGAATCAAACCAATACCTTCTAGTTGAACTGTCCCCATAAAGGGTATTGTTAACTTATCTATGACTAGCCCAGACGATACAACAACAAGTGCTGCAGCAAGTTGACCAATTAATTTCTGGTATGCTTTTAATCCAACAATATCATCGATTACACCCGTAATCACAATGATGATACCACCGATAATGATTTCCATCATATGTGGATGTTGTGGCTGTAAATAAAGCAGACCTGCGGTAACACCTAATACAATGGCAAGCCCACCTAATCGGGCCTTGACACCGTCGTGTTTTTTTCGCTCATCTGGTAAATCTATTGCATTCACTTTCATTGCTAATTTCTTAATAAGAGGAGTTGACGCAAATGCCACCGTAGCTGAAAGCAGAAATGCTACTATTAACTCCGTTACGTTAAACATAATTACACCTACTTAATAATAAAGTCCTATTATCATCATTTTACCATAGTTTCTTTTAAAAATACCTTGAACCATTATAGCACGATTTCACTTCATGTATACTATAAATATTCGATTTTAATGATTAAATCCAGACCGTTATCTGTAAAAACTAATCTCTGCTATAAAGATCTCTAGTATACACTTTATCCTTAACTGTTTTTAATTGATCTGTTAAGCGGTTCGCCACAATAACATCTGCCAAGTCTTTAAAAGCATCAAAGTCTTTCATCACTTTTGAATGGAAGAATGTTTCTTCTTGCAGGTTTGGTTCATATACAACCACTTCTACACCTTCCGCTTTCAATCGTTTCATTATCCCTTGAATCGCTGATTGTCGGAAATTATCAGAATTAGTTTTCATCGTTAAACGATAAATCCCAACTACTTGAGGTTTTTTCGCTAGTATACTTGCTGTGATATCACATTGCTTGCTTTTCATCCCTTGTCGCTGCTAAGTTCAAGTCTTTATTTGCTAGATAATATTCAATCTCCGGGTTCACACTAGGTGATTTCTTGTTATTAATTAGTTGAACTTTTCTTCTATTATATCTAAAGCATAAACTTCATTATGTTTTGCTAATACTATCTCATGGGATAATCCAATATAGCCCGTTCCTGCTACAGCTATTTTCATATGAATTCGCCCTTTCTTTCGTCAATAATTGATCATTTACATGTTACCATATTTTCCACATTTAACATAGAATCGACATATTTCTTTCTTTTAAATGGATGTAACTTTTATTACAAAAATACGTCTAATATATTAAATTATCGATTAATTTCCTAAATACAATTTACGTAGACACTATTTCATAGTAAAATGTACTTTAGTGTGTGGGTTAATTAAGAAATCGGGGGAAATACAATGTCAAAAAAAGAGATGAATTCGAGAACTCAAATAAAAGTATCAAATAAGAAGAAAAAGCGCAGAAGGATTTTATTTTTTATCTTTGTACCTTTACTAGTATTAATAGCTGCTGTATCAGCCTATGCTATTAATTTAATTAATGAAGCAGAAAAAGTTGTATCAGAGTCGTATGAAAGTGATGGTCGTGAGAAGTCCGAATTGCGAGCTGAAGTAGTAGACCCTACAGAAGACCATGTCTCTGTTCTATTTATTGGTGTGGATGGTAGTGAGCATAGAGGCGCAAATGACGAACCAGTTCGTTCCGATGCATTAATTTTAGCTACACTTAACAAGAATGATAAGAGCGTTAAAATGCTAAGTATTCCACGTGATTCTTATGTGTATGTCCCAGAAGTTGGATATGAAGACAAAATTACTCACGCTCATGCATTTGGCGGTGTTCATGCAACAATTGACACAGTAGAGAATTTCTTAGATGTTCCGGTTGATTATTACGTCAGATTGAATTTCAATGCATTTGTTGATGTAATTGACGCAATCGGCGGTGTAGATATAGATGTTCCATTCGAGTTTACCGAGTCTAACTCTGAAGATAAACGGGATGCTATTCACCTTCTCCCTGGTGAACAGACTTTAGATGGTGAAGAAGCACTAGCATTTGCTAGAACACGTAAAATTGATAATGATGTAGAGCGTGGTAAAAGACAGCAAGAAATAATGAAAGCAGTAATTGACAAAGCTACTTCCGTTAATTCTGTCTTCAAAATAGATGATGCTATTCAGGCTGTTGGAAACAACATGACGACTAATTTAACGTTTGATGAAATGAAAGCTTTCGTCTCTTATGGTACATCAGGAAGCCTTGATGTCGAAACATTAAACCTTGAAGGTACCGACTTATATCTTAATAATATTTATTATTATAGTCTTGATGAGCAACAGCTTGCTGAAACGAAACAAATTTTGCAGACCCATCTAGACTTAATTGAAGAGGAAAATCTGGAATCAACAGTAGGAACTGAACAAACTACACCTGAGATGGAAAGTACTCCAGAATCGGCTGTACAATAAAAAAGTAACCGAACTTCTTTTATGGAAGTTCGGTTTTTTTCGCTAGTTATTAATTATTTCATCTTCTCTTCAAACTTAGGCTTGTATTTCTCTAATAAATTCTCTATTACAATTTTTACATCATCGCCAATTTTTTCATTTTGCAGCGCGAATTCAATCGTTGTGCTAACAAAACCCAAAGTTTCCCCTACATCGAATCTACTTCCTTGAAAATCATATGCATAAACTTTATTTGCTTCGTTAAGGCGTTGGATCGCATCTGTAAGTTGAATTTCTCCTCCAGAACCAATATCATGTTTTTCTAGATACTCAAATATTTCTGCAGTTAATACATAACGTCCCATAATCGCTAAATTAGACGGTGCTGTACCTTTTTTTGGTTTTTCTACTAAATAATCGATGGAATATAACCTATCGTGTCTTTCCTTCGGAGCAACAATACCATATCGATCTGTCTCATTTTCGCTAACCTGTTGTACACCTATAACGGATTTATCTGTCTGGTTAAACTGATCGATTAGTTGTTTTAAACAAGGTGTATCGGCCTGAACAATATCATCACCCAGTAACACCGCGAACGGGTCATTTCCGATAAATTTGCGTGCACACCATACTGCATGTCCCAACCCTAAAGGTTCTTTTTGACGAATATAGTGGATATCTACTTTAGCTGGTTGCTTCGTTTTTTCCAGTAGCTCAAATTTTCCTTTTTTCATTAAATTATCTTCTAATTCGAAATTATGATCAAAATGATCTTCAATTGCTCTTTTCCCTTTACCAGTTACAATAATAATATCTTCTATACCGGATTCAACAGCTTCTTCGACTATATACTGAATAGTAGGTTTATCTACAATTGGTAACATTTCTTTTGGCATTGCTTTCGTTGCTGGTAAAAACCTAGTACCGAGTCCAGCTGCTGGTATAATCGCCTTTTTTACTTTTTGCATTTTGTACCTCCAAATATTAAGATCTAGGTTGTATTTTTTATATTTTTCTACTACCGCAAATTTTAATCCCTACTAAATAAATCACGTGTGTATACTTTATTCCTTACATTTTTCAATTCATCCGTTAATCGATTCGCAACAATAACATCTGCCTTGTGCTTAAAAGCACTAAACTCTTCGACAACTTTAGAATTATAAAAAGTTTCTTGCTCAAGATTTGGCTCATATATAATTATTTCTACTCCCTCAGCTTTTAGACGCTTCATAACTCCTTGAATCGCTGATTGTCGGAAATTATCAGAATTAGTTTTCATCGTTAAACGGTAAATCCCAACTACTTGAGGTTTTTTCGCTAGTATACTTGCTGCGATATGATCCTTACGAGTACGGTTGGCATCTACAATAGCTGTCATAATATTATTCGGTACGTCCTGATAATTTGCCAATAATTGTTTTGTATCCTTTGGCAAACAATAGCCACCATAACCAAAAGAAGGATTATTATAGTGATTGCCGATTCTAGGGTCTAAGCCAACTCCTTCGATAATTTGTTGGGTATTAAGACCACGGATTTCGGCATAAGTATCTAACTCATTAAAGAAGGCAACACGCATTGCTAAGTAAGTGTTCGCAAACAACTTAATTGCTTCCGCTTCTGTCGAATTTGTAAATAACATCTCTATATTGTCTTTAATAGCCCCTTCTGCCAGTAAGTTAGCAAAAATATGGGCACGGTCGGATTGCTCTCCTACCACAATACGAGAAGGATACAAATTATCATACAAAGCTCTTCCTTCTCTTAAAAATTCGGGAGAGAAGATGATGTTCTCTGTTTGAAACTTTTCACGTAATTCTAACGTATAGCCCACAGGTATCGTGGATTTGATTACCATCGTTGCATCAGGATTAATCGACAGGACCGTATCAATCACTTTTTCTACAGTCGATGTATCGAAGTAGTTTTTGTCCGGGTCATAGTTTGTTGGAGTCGATATGATCACATAGCTTGCATCCTGATACGCTTGCTTTTCATCTGTTGTCGCAGTTAAATTCAAGTCTTTATTTTCTAGATAATCTTCAATCTCCGGGTCTACAATAGGTGATTTCTTGTTATTAATTAATTGTACTTTTTCTTCTATTATATCTAAAGCATATACTTCATTATGCTGTGCTAATAGTATTGCATTGGATAATCCAACATAGCCCGTGCCTGCTACAGCTATTTTCATAATCATCTTCCTCTCATTAATACGCATTTATATCACATCAAAACATACCTATTATATCATAATTGTATCCTGTAACATAGATTTTATTATATTTCTTATCATTTAATCGAATAAGATAAATTGACTTTAACCACAAAAACGTCGATCTTCCATTTCATGAAGATCGACGTTTTTACTTGTATCTTGTGATATCTAGTTCAAAGTTTCCGGAGCTGAACAGCAACTGATACTGTTCTTATTTCTTTTTCAGACCATATGCCTTGGCTATTGCCTCAGCAGTGATCTGACCCAGCCATTCTCGATAACTGCTATCTCTTAGTTTTTCATTTTCAGCTTTGTTATCAATGAATAAAAATTCAATCAAGATGGATGGCATATTACTAGTTCTTAATACATGAAAATTAGCCTCTTTCATACCTCGATCGTTGACATTCAATTGGTCAATTAAATAATTATGAATTATTTTCTGGTTGTTTTTGGTAGTTGCAGAACTAGACCCGTTATAAATATAAGTCTCAAACCCACTGGCACTACCATTAAATGCATTATTATGGATACTTACAAAGTAATCTGCCCCAATTGAATTTGCATGTCTTGTCCGATCATCAAGAGAAACATATATATCACTTTCTCTTGAAAGAACCGTACGAACTCCAAGATAATTTTTAGTTAAGTAGTCTGACGCTTTTTTAGCTATATCAAGCACAACGTCTTTTTCATTTATTCCGTAACCAATAGCACCTGGGTCAGTGCCACCATGACCAGGATCTATAAATATAGTTACAAGATTATCTTCCATTGTTCGCAAAGCAGTTTCAATTGTTTGCAAAGTGATTTCGTCAGCTATTCCACTTACTGGTAAGCCATATGCTTTTTGAAAGCTTTTTACGGCCTCTTCTGTTTTAGGCCCGTAATGTTCTGTCATATTTCCTGGTACTACAAAACCTAATGCAGCTAAATCATATTTCAACTGTACTGTTCTACTATTGTAGTTACCATTCTGCATTGGACTAGATAATATTTCTTTTATTTTATTTAAAGTTGGAGTGTCTGCGATACCGTTTTGCTTTAATCCATAATGCCTTTGAAAGTCTTTAACAGTTTGTTCTGTTTTTGGACCATAATGGTCTGTCATATTACCAGACACTACAAATCCTAGTGATTTCAGATCATGTTTTAATTGAATGGTTTTTTCATTATAATTTCCATTTTGTAACGGACTTGATAACACTTCTTCAATCTTGTTAAGCGTCCTCTCATCTGCTATTCCATTGCTTTTTAAGCCATAATAAGCTTGAAACTCTTTTACAGTTTTCTCTGTTTGGGGACCGTAATGGTCTGTCATGTTACCAGGCACGATGAATCCTAATGTCGCTAGATTATGCTTTAATTCTTTTGTCTCATCATTTCTGTTACCATTCTGCAATGGACTATTAAGGATTTCATCTAGTTTCCGTAGTGTTGTTTCATCAGCGACACCGGTAACAGCTAAATCATAGTATTCCTGAAACTGCTTTACAGCTGCTTCGGTAAGCGGCCCAAAATGATTAGTTGGGTTATTTGATACTTTGAATCCTACTTTAGCTAAGTTAATTTTCAATTCAATAACATCTTCACGATACATTCCATTCGATAATGGCGCTTCTAACAATTCACTTATCTTTCTCAATGTTACTTCATCTGCTATTCCAGAAGGAACAAGACCATATGCTTCTTGGAATTCCTTAACAGTAGCCTCCGTTTGATCACCATAGAGTTCCGTCATATTACCAGGCACGACGAATCCTAATGTCGCTAGATTATGCTTTAATTCTCTTGTCTCATTATTTCTGTTACCATTCTGCAATGGGCTACTAAGAATTTCATCTAGTTTCTTTAGGGTTGTTTCATCAGCGACACCGGTAACTGTTAATTCATAGTATTCTTGAAACTGCTTTACAGTTGCTTCTGTAAGCGGCCCAAAATGATTAGTTGGGTTATTCGATACTTTGAATCCTACTTTAGCTAAGTTAATTTTCAATTCAATAACATCTTCACGATACATTCCATTCGATAATGGCGCTTCTAGCAATTCACTTATCTTTCTCAATGTTACTTCATCTGCTATTCCAGAAGGAACAAGCCCATATGCTTCTTGGAATCTCTTAACAGTAGCCTCCGTTTGATCACCATAGAGATCTGTCATATTACCAGGCACGATGAATCCTAATGTCGCTAGATTATGCTTTAATTCTTTTGTCTCATCATTTCTGTTACCATTCTGCAATGGACTATTAAGGATTTCATCTAGTTTCCGTAGTGTTGTTTCATCAGCGACACCGGTAACAGCTAAATCATAGTATTCTTGAAACTGCTTTACAGCTGCTTCGGTAAGCGGCCCAAAATGATTAGTTGGGTTATTCGATACTTTGAATCCTACTTTAGCTAAGTTAATTTTCAATTCAATAACATCTTCACGATACATTCCATTCGATAATGGCGCTTCTAACAATTCATTTATCTTTCTCAATGTTACTTCATCTGCTATTCCAGAAGGAACAAGACCATATGCTTCTTGGAATTCCTTAACAGTAGCCTCTGTTAGATCGCCATAGTGTTCTGTCATATTACCAGGCACTACGAATCCTAATGTCGCTAGATTATGCTTTAATTCTATCGTTTCATCATTTCTATTACCATTTTGCAATGGATTGTTAATAATACTATCCAACTTTTCCAAAGTTTGATCGTCAGCAATACCTGTTACTGTTAGTCCATAATACAGTTGAAATTCCTTTACAACTTTTTCTGTAATTGGTCCAAAGTGGTCAGTTGGATTATCCGAAACTTTAAATCCTGCTTTTGCAAGATTCAATTTCAGTTCAATTACGCCATCATCGTATGTTCCGTTTTGAAAATACTGTGATTCCACAGATGAAGTTGTTACTTGTTGTTTAAGATTTTCATCTTTTTGAGATAGTGTATCGTCATTTTTTTCTTCTTTTATATTTGACTGATCAATATTCGGTCTTTTTAGCTCATCAGACTCTGTCTTATTTTGCTCTTTTTCAAGACTCTGTGTCGTCTGGATATTCACACTACTTTCTTCCACTTCTTCTATCTCTTTATCCTGTTGTACTTGCTGAGCTTCATTATTTTGTTTACTAGAATGCTCTTCTTCCATTACTTCATTTTCGTTTATTTCGAAAGCTTCTGCATTGCTTGAAACTTCGGTTGTAGCCAATGAATCGGATATATAGAAAAAGAAGGAAAGTATATTAAACAAGAAGAAAAGAATGCAAACCTTTAACCTCATCATTTCACCTCCTTCTCATCTTATTATTTATATCGGTTATAAAATAAGATTTATAACTATGTTGATAAACTTTTTCACATTTTTTAAGTACAATTTGCACCTGGCCATTTCATTTACTTATCCGTATTTTAACTTGATACCATATTAAAACTTCATGTGTAAAATGCTTCTATGGAGGGTAAAATGTAAGATATAAGTAAACAATCAAGGTGAATTTTTAAAAAATAGTCACCTTTTGAACAATTATATCGAATCTTTTGGGACAGGATAGAAAAATCACAATACACATCTTGCAGTGGAGGAGAAAATGAAGACATTTAAAGAGATTCTTATTATCATTCCTGCTTACAACCCTGATCATGAGTTGTTAGGTTTCATAGATGAACTCAAATCAAAAGGATTTGACAATATTTTAGTTATAAATGATGGTAGTAAAGAAAAATGTTCCATCATCTTTGATCAAATTAAAGAGAAAAATGAATGTGAAATATTACAGCATGCAATTAATATGGGGAAAGGCAGAGGATTAAAAAACGCCTTTAATTACGCTCTAAATCACTATCAAGAATTACATGGCGTTATTACAGTGGATGCAGATGGTCAACATGCACCGGATGATATAAAAAAGGTAGCTGACCAATTATTAAATACAGACAGAAAGATTGTTTTAGGTTCACGTGATTTCTCTCAAAAAGATATACCGTTCCGAAGCCGCTTTGGAAATAAATTGACTTCAAAAGTACTTTATCTTGCTACTGGTATGAAAATTGCAGATACGCAAACAGGTTTAAGGGGCATACACATTAATGCTTTGCCATACCTATTGGACATAAAAGGTGAAAGATATGAATACGAAATGAATATGATTTTGGAAGCTCGCAAAAAAGGTATTGAAATTGAAGAAGTCACCATCCAAACAATTTATTTGAATGACAATGAATCTTCTCATTTCAATCCAATTGCAGATTCATTAAAAATTTATACAATTTTCTTTAAGTACGCCATTTCATCTTTATCATCTTTTGGGATAGACATATTATTATTTGCCTTGTTATCTGTCCTTTTAAAAGAAGCATTCCCGAATTCTTTTATTTTCTATGCTACCATTGGAGCTAGAGTACTATCATCATTATTTAACTATTTTGTAAATAAAACATTTGTTTTTCAAAACAAATCCAAGAGGACTATTTACAAATATTATACTCTTAGTATAACTCAAATGCTTATTTCATCTTATGGAGTTTATTTGATTTACATGATGATTGGTAGTGGGGAAGTAGTTATAAAGATTTTTGTAGATACCATATTGTTTCTAATGAGTTATTATATACAACGTGTTTGGGTTTTCAAGAGTGCGTAATATGGAGTGAGTCTTATGCTAACATATTTATTATCGGGAATATTGTTATTATCATTAATAGGATGGAGTGTACTGATATATAAAAAGTTTAAGTTATATCCTACATTCATACCGATCTTCCTATTTTCTGTAGTTACTTGCGTTTTATTTATTTCGGGCATTCTAAATATTCTAACGCAAGTAGTCTATATTATTTTTTTAATTGGGTTAATTTTATTGATTTATTACACTTTTCAAGCATACAAACAAAATGAACCATTATCTTGGAAAAATGCTGTAACTCCAGGTGTTCTTTTCTTTATGTTATTTGGATTGTTTATCGCTTTTTACTTAAAGGGAATTATTTACCTACACTATGATAATTTTAGTCACTGGGCATTAATTATTAAAGAAATGTTTAGGATTGAGGGATTACCTGATCATACTACTATGGTCAACTACACGACATATCCACCTGGAAGTGCGATATTTATCTATTTCATCAATAAGATTATCGGCTATACCGAAAGCCATACGTTAATGGCTCAAGGCATACTAATTGGAGCTAATCTTTCGGTTCTATTTGCATTTTCAAAATGGAAGAAACCATCTACTATTCTAATGCCAATGATAATTAGTGTTGTCCTAGTCTCAATTATTACACAGAGTTTCTATCACTTATTAGTGGATACATTACTAGGATTAACAGCTCTCAGTATATCTGTTATTGCTTATTATTATAGAAATGACTGGCGTAAGTTATTTTTGATAAATGCACCACTAATGACTTTTCTACTTCTTATTAAAGATAGTGGTAAGCTATTCTTTATATTAAACGTAGTTGTTATTATCATTCTATTGATTTCTAATTACTATACAATGCAGAAACAAGGTTCTGTTGTGAAGAAAGCTAATTTACTTGCATATTTCCTAATTTCTATTTTAGCGATACCTTTATTTTTTAATTTCCTATGGGGGCAATATGTTGATAAAGCTTATGTAGAAGATACCTATGAAAGCAGTAAGTTTGAAGTGAATCTAAGTACAATTACTGATATAGAGAAGTCCCCTGAGTTTATGAATAATATAGTTCCGGATATTATTGAATCAGCTACTAGTTTTGAAAATTCTAATGTGTTATTGCTAATTCTTATAAATGTATTTACATTAATCATGCTTTTCTTGTTTTATTTAAAATATAAAAAATTAGACACATTACTATTAGGGACTTTCTTGTTCACGAATATATTTTATATTCTATATGTTTTTTCTTTATTTTTAATGTATGTATTCTTAATGCCAGAAAATGAGGCGTCAAGATTAGCAGGATTCAAACGGTACCAATCCACTGCTATTATCTATATAACAGGCTTACTGATGTTAGTAAATGTTAATAAGATATCAACTTTCTTTACTAATATACGTGGTCAAATTATGAAGATATCGCTATTCGTTATTTTAAGTGTGATGGCTCTTTTTCCATTCCAAGACAATACGTTAAAAATGTTTACTAAACCAGAAATAGAATCAAACCTTAGGTACCGGGTAAAAGAATTAGTGAGTGATATACCAAATGAGAATTTCGAGGACATCGAAGTAGTGTATTTCAGCCCTAAAAGCAAAGATGATAACGGCTTTTTAGATAAAGTATTATACTACGAACAGCTATCTGATAATTATAGTATAGCTACGCAGCTATCATCAAAGGAAGATAAAGAGGAGTTTAAGAGCAAATTATCTAATGCCGATTATTTAGTTATAGTGGATACTAATGAGAGTCTAGAGAATTACTTAAAGGATTATACCGATAGTGCCATAAATAGTGGCATCTTTAAAATCGACAGTGAAGGAGAGTCCATTACTATCGATCCTGTACAATAAATGAAACCGAACTATTGAAATATAGTTCGGTTTCATTCTTTTACTTATAGCGAGGTATGTCAAACTGTTTAATAGCGTTAGGTAACTTTTCATATAAGCTCTGAATATTAGAGACTTGTTTTACTGCCCAACCAACATCTGTTGCATATTGGTGTGTTCCTGGCGATTGTGGATTCCAACGCATTTTATAAAGAGTGTCCTGTTGGTAATCCTTATGATTAATATAACGACCAGAAATCCATTGAGCTCCTCCGATTATTGCTTTACTAGGAGATGTCCATCCTTGTTCAAAAGCATATTTTGCTCCACCATTTATAGCGTTATTATCTGTGGCCTGAATACCAAACATATTATAAACCTTAACTGATCCACTAGGGACTTTTGACTTGTCCGTAATTAAGTTACCTTTACTATCCCTTATAGTATTTCCATTCTTATCAACATAGATACCATTCGCTAATTCAGAAGTACCATATCCTGTTTCTAATAACGCATGGGACACTAAATAGACTTCATTAACATTACTCTGTTTACTAGCTTCTAGAAATGCCTGTTCTTGCCCATCCAATATTCCTTGTCCATTTATAATAGTTCTTAATTGACTAGCAGTTAGTCCTGCTGTTCCAGATAAAAGTAGATGTTGGAAGTTATTGTTCCTATCAGGATCTAAATATTCCATTACATCTCCTGATTTTGCATTTCTCCAAGTCTGATAACTAATTTCATACCAAGATCCTACTTGATTTCTGATAGTTACTTTTTGGCCAGTACTTAAGCGACCATATGTATGGCTACTTGTACTTGTGGATTCTTTTACATTTGTACTAGTTATTACATTACCTGATGAATCAAGCGCAGATGCTAAAACATATGCCGGATTATTTCGATATTTATCTGTCTGCGGTGCTACACCCATTTGTATATTCAGCATTTGTTGTAATGAATAATTATAATTTGTGTAATGATAGATTACTTTAGTTTCTAATAATTCTTTAATTTTAGCAAATGTGATTTCATCGGCGATCCCCGTAACTTTTAAATCATATTGTTCTTGGAACTCTTTTACTTTTTGAGTAGTTACAAGACCATAATAATCATTAGGATTATCGGAAACATGGAAACCTAGCTTTGCTAAATCCTTTTTCAATTGGATTGTATCTTTGTGGTTTTTACCATACTGAAAAGGACTATTGATAATTTCATCTATCTTTTCAAGTGTTTTATAATCTGCTATACCACTAACAGGAAGGTTATAATAACTTTGAAATTCTTTTACCTTTGATTTAGTAACTTCTGCATAATGATTGGTAGGATTATCTGATACATGGAAGCCTAAAGTACTAAGGTCTTTTTTCAGTTGAATAGCTTCTTCAACTCTTGCGCCATCTTGCAGCGGACTTTGTAAGATCTCTTGAATTTTTTCTAAAGTCTTAGAATCTGCTATGCCATTTGTTTTTAATCCATAATACGATTGAAATGCTTTCACTTTAGATGTTGTTGTAGGTCCATAATAGTCATTTGGATTACTTGAAACTTTAAATCCTAATGTTTCGAGGTCTATTTTTAGTTGTATAACATCCTCATGATAACCACCTTTTTGCAAAGGTGTATTCGCTAACTCTTCTAATAAATCAACAGTGTCATTATCCGCTATACCCGTTACAGGCAATCCATAATACTGTTGAAATTCTTTCACTTTTGATTCTGTTATAGGTCCATAATGTGTAGTTGGTGTGTTTGAGACATGAAAGCCTAATTTATCCAAATTAATTTTTAAATCTATTACATCATTGCGATACATTCCTTCTTTTAATGGAGCATTCGCTAATTCATGAATCTTGTTTTTGGTAACAGGATCAGCTATTCCTGTCACTTTTAGATTGTGATCCCTTTGGAATTCTTTCACTCTTTTAGTAGTTGTGTAACCATATAATGTTGTTGGATTATCTGATACATGATATCCTAGTTTCTCTAAATCTAGTTTTAATTGAATGGTATCCTCATGCCGTTTGCCATCTTGAAATGGACTATGTAGTATTTCTTCAATTTTTTCTAGAGTTGTTGGCCCCACTTTTCCATCTACTGTAAGACCATAATATTTTTGAAATTCCTTCACCTTTGATTCTGTTATCGATCCAAAATAAGTAGTCGGACTATTCGATACATGGAATCCTAATTTTTCTAAATTGAGTTTTAAATCTATTACATCTAGTCTATCCATACCTTTTTCAAGAGGCTGATTCATTAACTCTTCAATCTTCGCAAGTGTTACTGAATCTGCTATACCTGTTGCCTTTAACCCATGATCTTGCTGGAATTCTTTAACTTTTGAAGCTGTTACTGGACCATAATGGGTGGTAGGATTGTTTGAAACCTTGTAACCTAAATATTCAAGATCCTCTTTTAACTTAATTGTTTCTTCGTTATATTCTCCATCCTGAAAAGGACTATTTAGCACCTCGTTTATTTTTTCCAAAGTAGCTGCTCCTACTATCCCGTCTACTTCTAAACCGTAATAGCTTTGAAATTCTTTTACTTTCGCCTCCGTAACAGGACCATAGTGATAAGTCGGAGTGCTTGATACTTTAAATCCTAATTTCTCCAGATTAATTTTAAGATCCACGACGTCATCACGATATAAACCATTAAACATAGGACCATTCAATAATTCATTAATCTTCTCTAAAGTCTTATAGTCTGCTATTCCACTCACTGGAAGACCATATTTTTCTTGAAAAGCCATTACCCCAGCTTCTGTTAAAGGTCCATAATGTTCAGTAGGGGTATTAGAAATAGGAATGTCTAATCGAGCTAAATCCTTCTTCAGTTGGATTGCATCTTGATGATATTGACCTTCTCTTAAAGGGCTAGATAAAATTTCGTCTACTTTATTTTGCGTTTCTTCATTAAGTTCTCCTGTTTTTTCTAATCCATAATAAGACTGAAAATCTATAAGTGCATCTTCAATATTAGAACTCTCAAAACCAAGTCGCTTTAAGTCATTTTGAATATCTTGAAGTGTCGATTCAGTTTCTACAGAAAAAGTGCTGATTTCTAGATCTTTATTAACACTATCTTTTGTATTATGAATTTCCTCTGAAGGAACTTCTTTCTCTTCTAGTACTTCAGCTTCTTGTAAGTCTTTTTCTTTTGATGCTTCTACTTTTTCTTCCTCTTCCATTTCATCAACTTCATTTAATTCTTCATCTGTTTTTCTTTCTTCTGCTTGATCCGGCTTTTTAGTATCTGATTCAGCTTCAGCTACTGCACTAATAGGCACATAGTAAACAAAGGTGAAAAAGGCTACAAGCGTAATAAGCTTTTTCTTAAATTCCATTACGTATTTCCTCCTGTATAGAAACTCGTCGATAACTTATAATAGGCTGAAAAACCTATTAGTAAATTTGTTTTGTTTTAATAGTCACATCACTCCTAAAGAGTTATTACTACTAGTAATATCGTAATATCTTATTCTATTAACGTCAAGCTAATTAAATAAAAATAACCATCTACACCTAGTAACTAGATATAGACGGTTAATCTTGGAATGTATGGTATTAAACTTTTTAGTATTTATTCATTCATATTTTTCTTCTGATATTGATTGATATTTTTAAGGTATTCATGATATTCATTAAATTGCTTTCCAGCCAATAAATCATCCGATAACCTTTCCTCTGCTTCTAAAAACATATCCCCTAATAATTGGTCCACCGATTCATTAAACTCTGTGTAATTACCAGGTCTAGGTGTGAATTCACAAAATACTAATCCTTTTTCTGCTTTAAGAAAGTCGATTCTCATAAACGGAGCTGGAATTTTTGAACTTATCGTAGAAACTAAATCTAATTGTTCACCAGTCGCTCCTTCTCCCTCAAAAAGCTTATCATTGTACTTACCAGTATTAATTCTTGTTCCATCTGGAAGTAACCAGCAATATTTTAACTCAGGATTTCTAACAATTTCTAAGATTAGACCAACCTTACCATAGAAACAATAGAATTTTAAATCTCGAGCTGGTTGTTTCATTTCACTATCTTCACTCAATAGTTCCTCTACGAACCAACTATCTTTTGCCACCCATTTATCTTTTAGGTCTAATCGCATACTCTCTTTAAGTTCATCCCAAGAAGATAGGGCCTTTTCTCGTTTTACATCCCATATACGTTCTTCACTATATATAAAATAAACTCCTCTTGATGCTGCTCCTTGTGTTGGTTTTATTACGGAGTTTTCATAAAAGGGAACATTCTCTAGTTGATAAGAGTCCTCTGTTCTCCATGGCCTAGTTATATTGATCGAATCAATAAATTTATAAGCATCTGTTTTATCATTTAATTGCCATTCAGGCAAAGTATTTTTCATTAATTGTGATTTTCTCGACCTCATTGTTAGACTTGCGCTAAATGAAGCTGCTTGCTTTAATGGTAAAGGGTCAGAATCTTTAACAATTGAATGTGGTAACTCCTCAATTTTCAGCACTTCTAATGCTTTATTATAAACCTCTGATCTTGTTTCTGTACTATCATGTCTATAGATCATTGCTATATACTTAAAAGCACGTTTATATAGTTGATCAACTTCTTTTCTTTTTTTGACTAAATCCTCTAAATATTGTACAACCTCGCCTTTTTCTTTTGCCTTTTTCATTTTGTAAATCATATTTTTTTCAATACAAATCGTTTTGGATTCACTGTTATCGTTACGCTTTGCATCCTTTTCACCTTGTGGAGGTTGAGTTAAATTCTTAGTACCATTTTTTTCCTCAGCGTGTTCTTTCTCATTTATAGTGATATTATTCACTTTCTTATTATGTTGATTATTAGAACGTGACTTGCCTTTAATAATATCTAATGTATTTCGCAGACTATTCGTATATCTCCAGGTTTTACTATTCTCTGTTTGTATTAGTTGTTTCAATGCCTTATCTCGAGCATTTATTGAGTTTTTTATTTTATCCTCTTCAAGACTGATATTATTTTTTAATAATTCAAGGTCTATTTCTAACCTATTATTATTCTCTTTCTTTTTATTTAGTTGCTCCAATAACTCATTGTACTCATTTTTATACTTCAATATTAATTCTTCTTTCTCTTTTATTAATCCCTCTAAAGCTTGTTCTTTTACTAATTCCTCTTGAAAGTCAGTTTCTATCGAAAATTTAGTATAAATAATATTTGGCTCTACCGTAGGTTTTGATCTTACTCTTTTGACTTGCTCTTTACTGTTCGTATCACTAAGAGCATGAATTGTCCGTAAATAGAGTTGGTCTTTCGAATCGATAATTGTCGGACTTTGTTGATCCACCTTAGTATGAGAACCATTACTAAATATAGAAATTAGATTATTTCCGAATGATTCATGCTTTGGATCATACGTATTTAGGTAAGCTAAACCTAAAGCAATTTTTGGTGAATAATTTGTGTGAAAAGATTGATATACATCTAATTCCACATTATATATACCTGTATATCCATTTCCGAACGAAATACAAAATCCCGAGTGTTCAGGAGACAGATACTGAAATAATTTCTCAAGGTAATTGCTAGCTAATGCATCATCATCATCAAGTCTAGCGGTACAATAACAAATTGGTTCATTAAATTGATTTAATTCCTCTGTTATCACTTGATCTATTAAATTTTTCATTGAATCATTATGGTTTGTCGGTATAATTTTAGCCCATGTATAATCTCCCAACATCTCTTGTAAATTCGAGAGGTTTTCTTCAGGTAATTTATCAGATGTAATTACTAACAAAGAAAACTCATCTGGGTTTAAAAAAGTTTGGTTAGCAATAGATGGAAGTGTTATGTTTTTAAACAGTTTTTCTCTTATTTCTAAGCGTCGGGAATCAAACACTTCTTGTTTATATTCATCAAATTCTTTTTCACCAATTCTCCATCCAGATCCATTTTCTGTTAGCATACTGTATCTAACAATCAGAAAAATATGTTTTTTCAAATGCTTCACCTCCATATTTATCATGTACTATTGAGTTTTTATATAACTTATATTTTTCATTTTGTCATGTAAAACATTAGAGTCTGTGTACCAGGTCGCTTCTTCACCAAAGTACTCTAATAAATGCTCATAATAAGTTTGAATGTTATCTATTACATATTGTTCGTCTTCAGTAGAAATATTGTTAGCTATTACTGACACTTTATCAGCATCGATCTTCGGTATGAATCGTTGCCACTCCTTCAGGACATTTGGATTATATATCGTTAGATGATTACATTTAATCTTCTCTCCGTATACAATCATTTGAAATTGCTCGCCATCAATTAGATCTCTAAACTCACCTTTAATCTTTTGTAGCGGATCTATCTCATACTCATACATTTGAACAAAGCCAACCTTTTTATTGTTAAAGTCGACTTGTTTCTTAATTTGCTCCCACATCTCCAGGTCGAAGTTTCGAAAATCACTAACTAGAACTACATCAAAGAATCGTCTGCCATTTTCATCTTTTTCTTCTCTTTTTGGCCACATTGGTTCTGGCACTGGAAAAGCACGTTTTTGTGGTGGGAAGTCATACTTCAATGATTCTGCGTTATTATGATAATGTGATTGACTTTCGACATACTCTTTTCTTGCCCCCATAAAATAACCATGGAAGCCAAATGCCGAATTGCCTGTTAAAGAAGAGTCAGATTGTCTCTGAAATGATAGTGGACCTGTTCTTAAATCAACTATCGAGTCCTTGCCAAACGTTCTTTTGACTCTCCTTAGATATTCAGCATCTGCTCCAAATCTTACACAATCATAAAAACCAACCTTATCTAACAGAAGTTCTCGACGGAACATAAATGAAGACATATTTGTAAACATTAACCTGAAATTACCTCTTCTAAAATAAAAAAGATTAGAAGTAGCACGAACCTGCTGTGAAGTATTCCCCACCTTATCTGGGTTATTCAATAAATGTAAAACTTGCTTTTCTATTTTCTGTGGATGAGACCAGTCATCCGAATCGTTTAAAGTTATAAATTCACCCGTAGCATGTGTAATAGCAAGATTTCTTGCCATATAAGCTCCACCATTGGTTTCAGTTTGGATGAGTTTCACTCTATTGTCTTTTTGTACATATTCTTCAATGACACTATAGGTATTATCTGTACTACAATCATCCACAACAATAACCTCTAAATTTCTCCACGTCTGATTAAGTACAGATTCAATTGCTGTTTGCACCACATCCTCTGCATTATAAACAGGGATAATAACCGTTACTTTTGGCGTACTGCTTGATCGTTCATAGTATTTCAACTGTGATTTGTCATAACTTATCGTATCGTATGGCAACTTACCGTTTACTGGATTTAATTTAATTGGTGCAACATCGTACATTTCATATAATTTATTAATCCACTCTACACGTTTATGCTGGTCTTCTTCTAAATTCGCTGCTGTAATATATAGATCTGCACTGTTGTTGTGTCTCTTGATTTCTCTATCAATTAAACTTTTCGCTTCTTCTATTTTCCCAAGAGTCATATAAGATTCAGCTGCTAATACGGTTGCCTGTATAATTCTTGTTATGTCTCTTTCGTGACGTAGCCACTTATTAATGTAATGAAGACATTTTAATGCGCCTTGTTCATTACGCCGATTAGCATGCCATAAAGCTAATTCTCTGGCAGCTAAACTTTGTATCGCCTCATTCTTACTATCAGCCAACTCTTCTAGCTCAAGCTTAGCTTGTTGATTAAAACCCAGATTTAATAATTTTGTTTTAATCTTTCTTATTTTTCTTTCAGCGCTCTTATTACTTGATTTTTCACTGCTTTTTTTTGTTTTCTTTTTCGAAGTGTTTATCTTAAACACTTTTTTTCTAAGAACATTTGATACATTCCAGATGGTACTATTCTTAATTGCATCTACACGTTTTAAGTATTGTTTTTCTTCTTTCTGCAATTTAACATTTTTATCTTTTTTATTATCTAACTCTTTCTCTAATGTTTTAATTTCTTCTACCAATTCTTTTGATCTTGTTTCTTCTTTTGCAATCTCCAATTTTATTTCTTTTACTTTTGCATCTAGATTTTTTATATCCTCATCTAAACCTTTTAATGTAGCCTCACTTTGAGAATTATTATCTGTTTCACTTCTGTTCATCTAACCATTCCTCCAATCTAGATTGGTGCTGTGCATACCCAAAATTTTTGTTTACATATTCCAATGCTATTTTCTGCTGGCGTTCATAATAGCTTTTATTAGAAATTAATTCTTCCAATTTAGATGTCACTTCATCTGGACGTGCATATATTGCAGCCTCACCAAATAGTTCTTTATATTCAGGAGGTATTACTACTGGTACTCCAGCAGCCATTGCTTCAATAATAACCCTTCCGAATGATTCCACCCAATCAGAACGTGTATAATAGACAAACACATCGAGATTAGACAGAAATTCTTTGGGATCTACTTCACCAAATTCCTTCACAATCCAATTATCTGGGATATATCCTAATACTTTTTCCGGCGCTTGAGCTCCACCTAGAATATGGACTTCATAAGGTGATTTATCAGGATAAATTTTTAATAACTCTTCTTTTTTATCTGGCCATTTTACAGCCTGAGATCTAGAATGTCTACCGATTTTAATATGGTTTTCTTCTCTTTTTCTCTTGTTCGGAGATGTCCATTCTTCGACATTAATTATATTGACCCAATCCTTATCTGATAATTGGATAGACTTTATTTCCTCTGCATGATATTGTTCCAAAGCTTGTCTTACCAATGGGCCAATTGGAAACCAAATTGCATCTTTGTTAAAATATTCTATTAACTGTTTATGACATACTTCAATGTTAAATCGTCTCTCACCATGAGTACCATAATCACTCATTGGTGTTTGATTAATAATAACATTAATATGACCCGCTTGAATATCTGGA
Organism: Gracilibacillus sp. HCP3S3_G5_2; assembly: GCF_052063305.1. NCBI lineage: Bacteria > Bacillati > Bacillota > Bacilli > Caryophanales > Bacillaceae > Gracilibacillus > Gracilibacillus sp. HCP3S3_G5_2. Next base: position 221,387 of record NZ_JBQHXU010000005.1, read on the forward strand.
ATATATCTCTGGTAATGCTCTAAAATAGGTGGATATCGTAAAATTAAGAGATCGCACGAAACTTTTTCCCCATAAACAATCATTTGTACTAAATCCCCATCTATCATATTACGAATTAATGGATTTATTTTTTTGTTTGGGACATAATCAAATCGCGCTAATTGGACTAAACCTGTTTTAAATCCCATCTTTCTCTGTGCTTTTATTTCCTCTAAACTAGATAGTGTTGAGCCACCTTCTAAACGAAAATCAGATACAATGATTACATCAAAGTGTCTTCTGCTACCTTTTTCGACTTCTCTTACAGGTTTCATTGGTTCAGGTATAGGAAAAGGTCTCTTCTCTTGAGGAAAAGTGTATTTAATACTTTCTGCCTTCTGATGATAATCCAATTGCGCTTCCAGGTATTCTTTTCTTGCCCCCATAAAGTATCCAGGAAAACCAAATGCCGAATTTCCTGTTAAAGAACCGCTCGATTGTCTTTGGAAGGATAAAGGACCAGTTTGTAATTCTACTATACTTTTCTCACCAAACGCTTGCTTTATTCTTTTAATGGCTTCGGAATCTGCACCAAAACGAACAGAATCCCAGTAGCCAATCTTATCTCTAAATTCTTTACGTCTGAACATAAAAGAAGACATATTACCAAAAATATATAACCCAGGCTTTCCTCGTCTGTAAAAATTCAAATCCTCTGTCAATCTAGCTTGTTCCGAAGTATTCCCTATTATTTTGGGATTATTAATCAAATGCTCTGCTTGCACTTGTATTTTACAAGGATGAGACCAATCATCCGCATCATTAATTGTAACGAAATCGCCTGTTGCATGATTAAGAGCTATATTTCTTGCTATATAAGGACCTCCATTTTGCTCTGTTTGTAATACTTTAATCCGAGGGTCTTTCTTCGCAAATTCCTCAGCCATTGCTATGGTATTATCCTTGCTACAGTCATCTACAACTATAATCTCCAAGTTCTCCCACGTTTGGTTTTGTAGAGAAGTCAAAGCAGTAGGGAGAACTGTTTCAGCATTGAAAACTGGAATTATTATCGTAACTCTTTCTTTCCTATTAACTTTCTTTGTTGGAATGTTATCTACAGTTAGTTGATCATATAGAGATTTACTATCTGCTCCATTCAGATTTACTTCAGGTAATTGATATAACTGATATACTTTATTGATCCACTTAATTTTCTCTGACGGTTCTTCCACAAGATTGACATAACTCAATAACAAATCCGGGTGTTGTTTCGTATTTATTAAATTTTCTATAAGTTGTTTTGCTTCTGAATTTTTGCCTAAAAAGTTTAGATTTTCTGCTTTTAAAATCATTATTTGTCTTTTGAAATCAGCCGAATCTTTTTGGATAGAATCTAAATAGAATAACGCTTGTTTGGCATCTTCTTTTGTATATTGGTCACTATGCCATAATGCCAACTCAAAAGCAGCCATTTCTTTCAAATCACGGTCTTTGTCTTGGTTATAATATTCGACCATCTCGTTATAACCAGCATCAACAAATCCTAAATTCTTTAATCTGTACTTCGTACGTTTAATCTTCCGAATATTGATTTGCTTTTTACCGTTCTTTAATAGATTTTTAATTCTTTTCTTATTCTTTTCCGTGAGAAAATTGTTAATCGCTGACCTTACTTTATGGGTGAAAATATGGTCATAGATAAACTGTACCATGTTAGAAATCAGTTTAATGATTCTTTTTTTCATTATCCATCACAACACCTATACATCTATTTTTTATTTTTTTGCTTTTTTTCCCTTACTTCTTTTCTATATAATTTAACTGCTTCTTTTGAGTCACCATCAAATTTAATCCTACCTTTATCAATCCAAATCGCCCTTGTACAAACTTTTTCAACCATTGACATACTATGTGAAACAATGACCACCGCTTTTGCTTGTTCCATCATATCCTGAATTTTTTCACTAGCTTTTTGTTTAAATGCCATATCTCCTGTAGATAGGGCCTCATCAAGAATAAAAATATCCGGTTGTAAAGTAGCAGCAATACTAAATCCTAACCTGGCTCTCATTCCGCTTGAATATTCCTTGATTGGTCTATCTATTTTTTTACCTAATTCAGAAAACTCCACTATTTTCGGATAATTTTCATACATTGTTGCCTTGGGAATACCTAGTAGCATACCATTAAGAAAAATATTATCTTTTCCTGATAGTTGAGCATTAAAGCCTGTTCCATAATTTAATAATGCTGTTGTTTCTCCATTTACATGTATCTTACCACCGTCTGGTTTCAATATCTGTGTCATGACCTTACATAAAGTACTTTTACCCGCTCCATTATGGCCAATTATTCCGACTACTTCGCCTTCCTTAATCGCGAAATTAATCTTTTTTAATGCCCAATGTGTTTTCTTCTTAAGCGGATAACCAATACTAATGTCCTCTGCCTTAATTACAACGTTATCTTTTACGTCCGTACTCGTTTGTTCTAAATTTAATTTTCTTTTCATTTTTGGTTTCTTTTTAGGAATAGTTGCCTCGTATTGCTCTAATACAAATTTTGGATCGCCAATTTCTTTAATGACTCCCTTTTCTAACCACATTAAACGATCACAATTATTTAAAGCGTACTTATGGCTATGAGTTACGATAATAACCATTTTTGCTTTTTCAAGCAGTTCTTTTATCTTAATTGATGCTTTTTTCCCGAATTCTGCATCACCTGTATTCAATGCTTCATCAAGAATTAGAATTTCAGGTTCTAAATGTGAAGCAACACTAAAACCTAATCTTGCTTTCATCCCACTTGAATACCGCTTCATTGGCTGATCAAAAAATTCCCCTAAACCAGAAAAATCGTGAATATCCTCTATAAAAAAGCTAATTTTTTCTTTTGTAATCCCCAGCATCATTCCATTTAAATATACATTCTCTCTACCTGTAAGTTCCTTATTAAATCCCATGCCCATTGAGAATAATGCTGATACCTTTCCATTCACTTCAAGATGCCCTTCGTCTGGTTGTAATATTCCAGACAAGGCTTTACATAATGTCGTTTTTCCAGAACCATTTGAACCAACAATTCCAAGTACCTCACCTTTATAACCTGTAAAATTAATATTTCGTAGCGGCCATGTTTGACTCGGTCCTTTTTTCTTTTTTTTCTTTTTTGATAGAAACTCAATTGCTATCGATTTGTAATCATCTCTTTTATAATTAGAATTAAAGGCAACACCTAAATTGTCTGCCTTAATTACTATTTCTTTATCATTTTGATGTTTTTGTGTTTCTCGATCCTCACTTGTTGTATACATGGTAAACAACCCTCTTTTTTATAAAGCTTTAATGATTTTGTGTTCATTTTTGTTATAGTAATATAGCATAAATATTATTCCGATTATCGATATAACTGTAATAATGAATAATCCTAACCATTGTGGTGTTTGGTTATACATCAAAACATCTCGATAAGCATTTAATAATATTGCAACAGGATTTAATTGAACAATAATATCATATTCCTCAGGTAATCTACTTCCTTCCCAAATAATAGGTGAAGCATAGAAAAATAATCTTACGATGTGTGTTAGCACATTATCTATATCTCGAACAAATACTGTGATATAGGATACAAATAAACTAATTGCCACTAAAAAGATAAGCTGTATCAATATAATCACGGGTAATAAAATAATTTGCCATCCCGGAACATATCCAAACACTGCTAAGAATATAGCTATAACAATTAACCCAAAACTAAAATTAAACAATTGTGTAACCGAAAAAGACAACGGGAATATCGTTTTAGGTAAATAAACCTGGTTAATAATAGACGAATACTTGGTAATGGCTTTTGCAGAAGAATTAATCGTAGTACTAATCCAACGCCACACTACTAGACCAATTACTAGATACACCGGATAGCCAGGTCCACCACGCTCCAAAATAACTACAACAACGAAATAATACACAATAACGTTTAATAATGGATCTAGTAACCACCAAAAATATCCTAAATAACTATTTCGGTTTTCTGCTTTTAAACCTGATTTCACAAGATATATAAGTAAATCTTTTCGTTTCAATATTTCAGATATATAATTCAACATTTGTTCTTAGACACCACCAATTCTTACCTTTTATAATTTAAGTATGCTTTTACTTTCAAAAATGCATAATGTCCAAAATACCACATGCTTTTTAAAAAGCTTAGCTTCTCAATTTGCCGATAAACAATCCAATTTTGCTTGGCCATTTTGACTTTGTTACTGGAAATCGAATTGCTTCTTACCCGGTATAGAGCGAGTGCTTCTTGCAACGCATAGGCTGTGTAGCCGCGTCTGGTAAGGTTCAACCATAATGCATAATCTTGGCGTGAGCGGATGCTGGACATGCGAATGTCCGTAATCTGCTCTCGATCTAGCATAACCGTTAAACAGCCAATTACACAGCTCTTCAGCAATTGCTTATAGGTTGCCTCAGCTGGCATATGCACTTCTTTTTTCTTTATTTTACCATCCCCATCGGTTTGAACGCGATGGTATCCTGTATAGGTAAAAGCATAATCATGCTCTTTCATAAAAGCTAACTGTCTTTCTAGCTTCTCTGGCAGCCACTGGTCATCACTATCCAAAAAAGCAATATACCTACCTTGCGCGTGTTCAATCGCTGTATTTCGAGCAACTGCTGCTCCTTGATTTTTTTCAAGGCAAATCAAACGGATTCTATCGTCTTCTTTCTGATATGCTTCAATGATCGAGGTAGTCTGATCGGTGGAACCATCATCCACAATGACCATTTCCCAATTTGGATAGGTTTGCTTTTGAACAGACTCTATCGTCTCTCGTATATACGTTTCTGAATTATAGGTTGGTGTAATTACAGAAACAAGATTGTGATCTTTTATTTCACTCATATTTCCCATCCTATTTCGTTAATAATTGCTCATACCATGATAATAGTTTTTTCTCCTGGGATTCCCAGCTTAGCTCTTGCAATACAGCCTTTCTACCATTATAACCCATAGTTTCTGCTTCTATCGGATTATTCTTCAAATAATCGACTGCATCCTGCCATTCTTGCTTATTTTCAGGATCAACGGTGATCCCACATTGATATTGATCGATAAATGTCTTCCAGCTTGGAAAATTCGAGCAAATAATCGGTAAACCTGCACTCATATATTCAAAAAACTTTGTCAATTCCTTCTTTAAATAATGTTCTGTTGCTGGGAAAATTGCCAAGCCTGCAATCCAATTTTCATTCAGATAATATTCGTCAATTTCTTCTCTTTCGACAAACCTGTCAATCCCGTCAAAATGGAGGTAATCACATTTGTCACCAGCATGTTCTTTCATTTGCTCTGCTAATTCACTCGGACATTTGCCGACAAAATAAACATGCTTGTCCATGAGTTTGGGTATTTTCGCATGATAAAAGGCACCACGTACTTCCGATACATTTCCGGTGTACAATAGCTTATCACTTTTGATCTCACGCTTTATTTCCTTACTGATAAGCTTCTCATTGACTATTGGATAATTCAGAATGCTCGTTCCACGTTGATAGCGATCGTAATAATATTTCTCGGCAAGACAAAGGTCCATCCTTTTAATTAAAAAACGTTCGATACTATTATACAACCTGCCAATGATCCGTTTAATCGGCTTTGGGAAGTATTCCTTTTGCATAATACTTGTATAATAATCTTCATGCACATCATAAATGATTTTGTTATCTTTCTTTTTCAACAGCCAACCGACAAAAATTAATTCCGGATCGTGAAAATGGTAGATGTCTGCTTTCATTTTTTTTGCTTTCTTATAAGCTTCGATTGGACCAATCAGCATTCGTTTCCAGCGATTGGTGTGCTTTTTGATTGGAATGATATCTACCTTATTCTGCTCGTCCTGACTCTTATTTTGTTCATCTATTGGCGCGATTAACGAGACATCATATCCTGCCTTTTGCAAGGATACACATTCCTTATGATAAATTCTTGTATCATAAGGGTGATGTACCGTCGTCAAATGTACAATTTTACTTGAATGAGACAAATGGATAAACCTCCATTTCTATATAGCGAGACTTCCCTCACTGTGAGGGATCAGCGAAACATACCAAGCTGTTTAATATCCGTTTTACTCGAACTTTGTAATGATGTATGACGGAAATATGCACCTTGATTTCGTCAAGTTTTTGCGACAACCTTCGTTTTATATTCTCTTGGTCTCCAACTCTGCTAATAATTTATTCTTTCCTAATGTGACATTGTGTGAACAACCATTAATTATAACACATCCAGGAAGATTTGTTCATATTGTCTAACAATCTTATTTGAATTAAAGAAGGTAGCACGCTCGTATCCTTTTTCCCTGATCTCGTTCAATTCTTCTGGTGTTTTTTGTAGTACCGACAGCATATTTTCCGCCAGCTGCTCTTGATCACCTACAGGGCTTAATAAGCCGTATTTACCATTATCCAAAACCTCGGATGGACCTGATTTGCAATTAGTCGATACAACCGCTGTTTTGGTGGCTAATGCTTCGGCAATGACGTGACTAAAGCCTTCATGCTTAGAGGACAGCACAAATAAATCTGCATGACGGAAATAAACGTATGGGTTTTGTTGAAAACCAAGAAAATGAACACGTTCTGCTATATTTAGTTCGTTTGACAGTTGTGTTAATTCATCATATAAATATCCTTCTCCGAGAATGACGAGTTGGCTAGCTAATTGTTCATTAACCTTTGCAAAAGCACGTAGCATTGTGTCGTGATCTTTTTGTGGTACCAGTCTTCCAGCCGTAATAATCATTTTTTCCTCGGTTTGAAATAATGTTTGATGCTGGAAATCTTCTTCTTGATTGGCAAGCTTGGTAATATTTGCTACGTCGACTGGGTTATAGATTACTTCAATCGACTTTCTTGGCACTTTATATCGCTTCACTAGGTTGTCTTTTACTCCTTCAGAAAGGGAGATAATTTGATTTGCTAATCGATATACAAGACCAAAACCTAATAACATTAGGTTTTCTTTAAACGTACCTCCAAGGTTATCTGCTTCTCTAATCACATTCTTTGCTTTTGTAAAAGATACCAGCTTGGCCAAAATCGCGATCGTATTAACTCTTGGAATCGTACTAAATACAATGTCAACTTTCTCTTCGCGGATAATTTTCGCTAATTTAAAAATGGATCTACTTAAACGTTTCGTGTCCAATTTAATAAAATTCACATCATCTTTTAGCGCATGTTCATATGACCCATCATAGTTTAATGTCACTAAGATAGGAGCAAATTTATTTCTGTCTAGGTTATTGATAATGTTTAATAATGTTCTGGCAGCACCACCGGCTCCCATTTGATAAATAAAGAACACGATATTTACTTTTTTCATCTAATTTCTTCCTCCTGCTTATGATCAGGATATATACGTATTTATAGTGTTATCCACAAAGTTGCCAAAGTAAAAATAAGCAGTTGATACGCACCACTAGCAACAGGGTGTATACTTTGTGTGAGCAATATAACAAGCCAACGAGGAAATGCCGCGCTTATCATTTGGTGACCTTATGAACAACCTCTTATACGTTTTCGATAAAATTGAATATTTATGACTGTATTCATGAACAAATAAATTTATTTCTTCAAAATTTGACATTTTATCGCATATCTTTCTATTTTATACGATAATTGATAGAAACGAAAGTGTTATTAGTGAAATGTAATAAAAGCGAAATGCAACTGTGATAAAGTAGAATTTCCATCAGTTAACTGCATCTCTGCAGGTGATGTTAAAGGGACTTGTATACTGCCTGATTAATGATGGGTATCACTTAATCATGCTGTAAGTTTTCAGTGCTTAGCAAAGAGCCTTTGCTTGGGAATGATTTGTTGGATCCGCTTTAATGAACAAATCATTGCTTCTCCTGTAGAGATTTGTTTATTATCTTGCTTTTTTAAACAAATCTTTGCTCTTTCTATTGAGTTTTGTTTATTATCTTCTTTTATTAAACAAATCTTTGCTCCTTCCATAAAGATTTGTTTAATATCTTTTTTCAAATCTATACCGGTCCTTGGGGCAGAGCAATAATCAATCACCATGTCTAATGGAACCAAACAAAACAGCCTGGCAATATTCACCAGGCTGTTTGCTTATGCTTCTTTTTCTTTTTTATTCTTTTTCGTAAACCAGCCTTTAATACGTTCTGACAGGTTATCAAAGTACGTATAAACCACCGGAATCAAGACTAATGTAAAGATACTGGATGTCAATAAACCGAAGATAACGGTAATTGCCATCGGTTGCTGCATTTCTGCACCCTCACCATATCCTAAGGCTAATGGTACCATTGCTAGGACAGTAGTCAAGGTAGTCATTAGAATTGGACGTAGCCTTGTTTTTCCTGCTTCCACAATTGCCTCGTGTCGATCCATACCACGATTTCTAAGAATATTAATATAATCGACGAGCACAATTGCATTGTTAACGACAATACCGGCGAGCATGATCACCCCAATAAAGGCGGTGATAGATAGTGGTTGACCGGTGATGAATAGTCCACCAAACACCCCTATCACTGTTGCAGGCATCGAGAACATAATAATGAGCGGATGGAGGAAGTTTTCAAACTGAACAGCCATTACAGCATAGACTAAGAAAATCGACAGGATGAGCGCCAGACCTAAGTCAATAAACGCTTCTGTCATATCTTCTGCTTGACCTCCGATTGAATAGTCATAATCCTCAGGGAAGTTCATCGATGCTAAGGCATTTTCCACATTTCGTGCTACGGTACCTAAATCACTATCAGCAATACCAGATGTTATATTAACTTGACGCTCTTGGTTTTGACGAGTAATAGTTGTGGCACTTTGTACTTGCTCAAAATCTGCAATCGTCTGTAAAGAAATCGTTGTTCCTTCTTGATTTTGAATCTGTAAGTTTTCTAAGTCATTAATGGTGGTCCGCTGATCTTCCGGATACATTAATTGAACATTCATTTCATCTCCGGCTTCGCGATATTGCATAATCGTTTGACCAGTGAACCCAAGTTGAATTTGACTCATGACTTCCTGATAACTTAAACCGTATTGTGCTGCCAGTTCACGATCAATTTGAACCGTCATTTCCGGTTGAGTATCAGATAGAGAGGATGTCGGATTATAAACACCTTCTACATCTTCTAATACCATCAAGACTTGATCGGACAGTTCCTGTAATACTTCTGTTTCAGGACCAGTGATTTGAATTTGAATCGGATCTCCCAGACCAGTTGCAGAACCTGCTTCCATAACGGTTATTTCTGTCCCTGCAATATCTTGTAATTCTTCGTCTAACTGCTGAGCGATCGATGTAGTTGATTGGCCTCGCTCATCGGCTGGTATTAACTGAATTTGATACGAGGCTGCTGAGCCTCCTCCCATCAGTCCTCCACCGGCATTATCACCACTTACCGTTACATTACTGACATCAATAACATCATCGTACTCTGCCAATTTTTCATTAACTTGTTCTGTAATTTCTAGACGTTTTTCTTCATTAGTACCTGTAGGTGTTTCCACGGTAATCCCTAATTGTCCTTGATCACCTTCTGGAATAAAGGCTGTACCAATAAAAGGTAGTAGCGAAACACTTCCGATGATAGCGATAATGGTAATCGCAATGGTTGTCTTTCGTAATTTCAAGGCTGCCTCAATCACTCGCTGGTAGCCATTGATTACTTTCTGTAAGAAACGATCGAACCAGTAACGACGTCCTTTATCCTGCATCGCTTTCGTTAGGAGCTTGGATGATAACATCGGAATTAATGTGACCGCAACTGCAAGTGATGCAATAAGGGCAAACGCAACCGTTATGGCTAATGGTGTAAATAGCTCTGAAGCCATCCCCTCAACGAAAACAATTGGTAAAAATACTACAAGTGTAGTTGTGGTTGAGGCAATAACGGCTGGCGCTAATTCAGAAGCACCCTTGATTGCAGACTCCTTCATACTGTAGCCCTTTTGCCTGTATGAGACGATATTCTCGAGAATAACAATCGAGCTGTCCACCATCATTCCAATACCGAGTGCTAGACCACCCATTGTTAATACGTTTAGGGTCTCACCTGTGAAATACAATAATATAAACGTTGAGACAATCGCAATTGGAATAGACACCCCAATAACAAGTGTAGCTCTAATACTTTTCAAGAATAGCAGCAATACTAATAAGGCAAAAATCCCACCAAAAATCATATTCTGTAAAACCGAATTAATCGATTGCTTGATGAATTCTGATGTATCCACCACTACTTCCAAATTAACACTTTCTGGCAAATCCTTATTCAAGTCGTCCACTGCAGATAATATATTATTAGATACATCTACGGTATTACTATCAGACTGTTTTAGAACACTTAACACAACAGCTGTTTCGTTATTCACAAGGGTTGTCCCATTGCTTTGAAATGTATCTTTTACATTTGCTACATCTTCAACTGCTATTTGCGCACCTTGAGGTGTATGAATAATGGACTGAGCAATATCATCTATTGAATCGAATGTACCTTCAACACGTAACTGTAAATTTTGATCGCCACGTTGAATGGTGCCTGCTGAAGCAGACTGATTCGCTCCTTGTAATGCTTGTTGAATTGCTTGAGTGGACACACCATATTGCGCCATGGCTGCCCTGTCTAACTCTAGCTCAATAACTCTTTCTTCTCCACCTTCGATACTAACAGAGGCAACGCCACTTTGTCGCTCAAAATATGGCTGAATAGTATCCTCTGCTACAGAGTGTAAAGTGTTGGTATCACTTCCGGTTAAACCTACCCACATTATTGGCATTTGATTAGGGTTAAAGCGTAGAACACTTGGATCATTTGCACCATCTGGGAGTTGTGCTTTTACCTGATCTACACTTTCCCGTACTTCCAGTAAAGCATTATCGAGATTGGTACCATTTTCGAACATAATTATCACAAGGGAAGAACCTGTTTGTGATTGCGATTGAATCATATTGACGCCTTCTATCGAACTAAGGCTTCCCTCAACTGGTTCAGACACAAGATTTTCAACCTCTTGAGGCGCTGCATCTGGATAACTAGTCGCAACGACTGCTATTGGCAAATCAATCTCTGGAAAAAGATCAATCGCTAAATTTCGAACTGAAATAACACCCATTGCAATAATAGCGAGGACAATCATGATGACCCCGACTGGCCGCTTTACTGATGTGTTGACAAGCTTCATGATTAATCCTCCTCTATTACATTAATTTTGCTTTCATCTTCAAGTGTCAGTTGTCCACTTGTAATGACTTGATCCCCTTCACTAAGATCTTCAGCTTTTATTGCTGTGAGTTCAGACTGTGTTGCTTGAACACTTACTTCTACTTTTTTGGCTTTGTCTTCATCTACCACATATACATATGTTTCATCGTTTTCTTCCACTAATGCTGCAGTTGGAATTAACAGAGAATCCTCAATTACTGTATCTTCTAACACAACAGTAGCAATTACGCCTGCTTTATAGTGAGTTGTTTCATTATCAAATGACAAATCAATCGGGAATAAGCCCGCCTCATTTGCAGAATCAGCTACATATTCAATCTCTGCTTCATGTGTTTCTTCTTCAGCACTTTGTAATAAAAGAGTTACTTCTTTTCCTTTTTCAAATAAATCTAATTGAACGTCCGGTACTTGTAACTGCACGGTTAGCTGTTCTAAATCAATGATCATCGCTAGTGGGTCCTGATTGGAAACCATGGAACCTTCTTTCGCTTCCAACTGTGTAATAACCCCATCTGTTGGAGCTGTTACTTTAATGTTCCCTTGCGGACTGGAGACCGTTGCGATCGTATCATCTTCCTCTACACTATCTCCATTTTCGACTTCCAATTCATCTATTTCTCCCGCTACAGGAGGAATGACAGGTATTGTTTGATTAGGCGTTGTACGACCATAGAAATTACGTTCCATCACAAGATCGCCTTTCGTCACTTCACCTGTTTCTACTGGGGTTACGCGCTCCTCTTGTTCATCTTGCTCCTCACTGTTGTCTGCTGAACACGCAACTAATGTGATGATAACAATCATCAGCAAAAATAATAAACGCTTCATTATCTTGTCCCCTCTCAATTTTTTATAAGTATATTTTTAACTTTTGAACAGTTGGTTTAATAGTTGTATACGTTTCTAAATGATCCATCATACTTTGAATAATAATTTGTTTAGGTTCTTCTTTTTGCCATTCCTCTTCAAGTACATGTAATGCTTCGGTAATCTGTTCTATGTCACTCCTTTCCATGTCTGTAATTTGATCTTTTATTTGGTTAATGACAGATTGAATGGCCTTGTCATCTCTTTTGTTGAATATTTTTAAATCCTGATAGTGAAAAAATGGAGGAGCGGTTGTGGTTAAGATCGATTTCATTAAAACATCTATCTGATTGCTTATATAACCAGCTAATTGAGCGGGGTCGAATTCAAGATCATGAATAGCAATCCACTTGAAATACCCACTTAATAAACCATCCACTTGGATAACTGCTTCCACTATATAGGGTTTCAGCTCCTCACCATATATATTAATTAAGCGACTTTCCATCCAATCAAAACTTTGCCTATGTAGATCTATAATTAATTCATCAAACTTTTTACTTTGATGAAGATTATCACGGAAATGCATGATCAAGTATTCTTTATGCTCTTTAAATAATTGGAAAAATGCTTCGAGCTGCTTGGTAAATTGTTCAAAAGGGTTGCTTGTACCAAGTTCGATTTTGTTCAGGTTGTTCACAACTATCTCGGTATAGTATTTGTACATTTCCATTAGCAGTTCGTCTTTGGAATTAAAATGTAAATAAAACGCTCCCTTTGATACATTACTTTTATCCGCGATTTCCTGTATGGAGGTAGAATGAAAGCCTTTTTCCGAGAAGAGCTTTAAGCTCTCTTCAATCATGCGCTTTTTTTTCTCATCCAATTGAATAGCACCTCACTTTCTCTTATACGGTTACGTGTTCAAAATGTTTCACTTTTTTATTTTACTGAATGACTGGTCAGTCAGTAACAACTATAACAATAAACACTAATCATTTCAAAGAAAAGGGATCACCGAGCAAGGAGAATATGCCTAGTTATTTTAATAACCACAACAAATAACCCTGCTTCAGTTATGAAACAGGGTTTAACTTTCCTAATTAGATAGAACACTCACTTATTCTTGTGGATTATCTTGGTCGTCTATCGGCCCTTCACCATTCTCCATGGCGTCTTCCATTTGTTGTTCCGTTTCGTTTAAGTTTTCTTCTGCATTTTCACCAATATCTTCTCCAGTTCCGCCATCTGGAGCTTCGTCTGTTGGCGCTTGCTCTTCTTGTTGTGGCTGCTGTTCTTCAAGTGGTTGATCTTGATTATCATCCTCTGCTGCACAACCTGCTAACAGAGCTAGTGATAATAAAAATGCTGAAAGATACTTAACGTATTTTAATTCCATGTGATAGCCTCCTTTAAGTCTTGTTCAATGCTAGCTTTTCCAAATAATCTACAAAATATGCCATAAATTTTATTTATATTTTTTGTTTTTTAAACGTAAGAGTGAAAGTGGGATAATTCAAAATGGGTAAAAGATGAAATAAACAGAGGAGCATAAAAAAGAGAAGCTCCTAAAAGCCTCTCTTTCCTTATTTTACTGCAAACGTTATTTCTGCTTCACAGGCTAGTTCACCGTCAACTGTTGCAACGGCTTTGCCTTTTCCGATCGGTCCTTTTATACGGATAATTTCTACTTCTAGCTGGAGTTGATCCCCTGGTTTTACTTGGCGTTTAAAACGGCATTTATCAATTCCCGCAAGAAATCCAATCTTTCCTTTGTTTTCTTCCTTACTTAAAATCGCAACCGCCCCGACCTGAGCTAACGCTTCTACAATTAATACACCAGGCATGACAGGATAATCAGGGAAGTGTCCTTGAAAAAAAGGTTCATTAATGGTTACATTTTTTTTACCGGCAATTCGTGTGTCATCTTGTTCTGTTATCACATCTACTAATAGAAACGGATAACGGTGCGGGATCGTTTCTTTAATTTGTTCAATATCCATATGTATGACTCCTTTCCTCTATCCACTAAAGTATATCAAAAAGCAAAGAAAAAAGCATTGGTGGTTAAACAAATAAAAACACGTGAACCGAAAGAGAATTCACGTGTCCTATCTGTTATATGTTAACCAGTATGTCCCTTAAATAGAATCTTCCTCTTATCATTCTCCTTTTACGAAGTCAATGATATGTTGCCATGTATCCCATTTCAAGACATCTAATGAGTTGCCATCTCCAAGTATACTAAAACCTATAATAAGTCCGATCATTAAAGCAAATAAACTTGACACGACGACAATTAGAACTTTTGCCCAAATTGGGATGAGTCGTCGAACATATTTTTTTTCTTTTTGCCTCTTTTTATCTGCTCTTTTCTCTTTTTTCGCATCTGTATTTTTTTGTTCATCTGCTTTTGTTTTATTTCTGTTTTTTGCTCTTGTTTCCTGTGCCATAAGAGATGACTCCTTATAATAAAACTACACTATCTCAACTGATTAATCAGACCTCTCATCTGGTCGTGCATTGAGATTGTTCGTGCATTAAATTGATATGCGCGTTGTGTTTCGATCATGTCTGTTGTTTGTTTTGCCAGGTCTACATTGGAAGCTTCCAATTTACCACTTTCCATTCTGACATCTGCTAATCCTACTCCGTTGATAATCTCATCAAATGGATAGGTTGCAAGTGACTGTTCGGATAGACGAAATAAATTGTTGCCTGCTGCTTCCAATAAACGTGGACGTACTGCTTCGACAATTCCCAGCTGCCCTTCTACAGCTTGTACACCATTCCGCGTTACGTTGATCATTCCGTTACCATCAATGCTTAGAGCGTCCATATTATCGTCCAAAACAATCGGTTCACCACCAATGCCAAGTACCGGATATCCATCGGACGTCACGAGCATCACTTGATTATTTGCTATTGGTGACAAATAGAAGTTCCCTGCCCTGGTATAACGAATTTCATCTTCGCCATTTTCATTGATAGCTACTTGAAAAAGATGGTTATCCTCCAATAATGCAACATCAAGGTTTCGATCAGTTGTCTGGAGCGAACCTTGTGCAAAATCAAAATTAGTGTGACCAAGCTTTGCTCCACTTCCGACACGAAGTCCATCTGGTGTTAAACGCCCTATCGGATTAGTTGGGTCTGGCTCAGTATTGATTTGCTGTGACAACAAGGAAGAAAAATTCGCATCTCGATTTTTATATCCAGCCGTATTGACATTGGCAATATTATTTCCAATATTATCTAACCGTTTTTGTAATTGTCCCATCGTTACGGCAGCCTGGAAAGTCATTCTAGTCATTTGCCTCTACCCCTTTATTATCCAAGTCGTGCAATTTCATTGACAGCTCTGTCTAAACTGCGATCATATTGTTGAATAATTTTTTGATTTGCTTCAAAACTGCGGTAAGCTTGCATCATGTCTGTCATCGTTTGCGCTGCATCTACATTCGAATTCTCCAAATAGTTTTGCTGAATGGAGAATTGCAATCCTGCTACACCTCTGGCATCCACTAATGCTGCTCCATCTTCTTCAAGTTCAAATAAGTCTTGTCCATTTTTTACTAAATCATTAGGGTTAGCACTATAGGCAATTCCTAAGGGAACCTCTCCCTCGTCTAGCTGGATCATTCCTTCAGGTGTCACAGTAAACGATAGGTTGTCCGTATTGATAGGATTACCCTCATTATCTAACACGTAAAAGCCATTATTAGTCGTCAAATTTCCTTCTCCATCAACAGTAAAATTACCATTTTTTGTATAACGGATCTCACCTTCACCGTTTTGCACAGTAAAAAAGACGGAACCTCCCTCATCTGGAGTTTGTCCTTGTATCAATGCCAAATCCGTTGATACACCTGTTTCACGAATACTTCCTTGAATGAAATCAGGAATGGTTTCTTGAACATATACACCGGTGTTAATAGCACCGATTTCCGTCATTGTTGGGACGGTTGTTCCTTGTGAATTAGGAATATCACGATTTTCCATGCGTCGAATCAATAGCTCAGGAAATGCTCTCAATGTTGTTTGGTCTTGTTTATATCCAGGTGTTTGTGCATTCGTCATATTATTGGATAATACTTCTTGTCTACGCTGCTGTGCTAGCATTCCATTAGTAGCTGTGTAAAAACCTCTTAACATATACAGAACTCCTCTCCGATTGACGTAAAAAGTCTATGTTATAATCTAGCTCTCACGCCGAGAAATAGTAAGACTGCTCTCATCTCTACGATAACAAGAACTATGTATTAAACAATCGAACGTTCTAATTTATCTATGTTATCTAACATAATACCTGTACCTTTAGCTACACAATTCATTGGCTCTTCTGCTAATAAAACAGGCACTTTCAGTTCCTCTGCCAATAATTGATCTAAGCCATTCAACAACGCACCACCGCCAGTTAGTATCACACCTCTGTCGATAATATCTGCTGATAATTCTGGTGGTGTTTTTTCTAAAACTGTCTTCGCTGATTGGACAATTAAGGAAATAGATTCTCTAAGTGCTTCTTCCACTTCTTCGGAATGAATCGTAATCGTTCTTGGTAAACCAGTCACCATATCACGACCGCGAATATCAATTTCCTCGTTACGAGCTCCTGGGAATACTGTGGCAACATTTATTTTAATATCTTCTGCCGTTCTTTCACCAATTAATAATTTATATTTACGCTTTACATACTGAAGGATTTCTCCATCGAATTTGTCACCGGCCATTTTGATAGATTGTGCCGTTACGATATCTCCCATAGACAATACCGCGATATCTGTTGTTCCGCCACCGATATCAACAACCATGTTCCCGCTTGGCTGGAAAATATCCATACCAGCACCGATTGCGGCTACTTTTGGCTCTTCTTCTAAGTAAACTTTTTTTCCACCGGATTTTTCCGCTGCTTCTTTGATTGCTTTTTGTTCAACCTTTGTAATATTAGTCGGGCAGCAAATTAACATTCTTGGTTTTGATAAAAACCCTTTGACATTAATTTTGTTAATAAAATATCTAAGCATTGACTCTGTCACATCAAAGTCTGCAATAACGCCATCCTTTAATGGTCGAATTGCCTCAATATTTCCTGGTGTTCGCCCCACCATCCGGCGTGCTTCTTCACCAACTTCCAACACTTTCCCAGTATTACGGTCCATTGCAACAACAGACGGTTCATCTAACACAATACCTTTTCCTTTGACATGAATAAGTACGTTCGCAGTTCCTAAATCTATTCCAATATCTCTTGAAAACATGAATGGTTATCCTCCCTATTTCAATACCTTACTATTATGTTTAATATCGGTCATTTAATGATGTTTATGTAGTTTGCTAGTTGATGTCTTTCTGAATTATAGTACATAATACCTCTAATTATATATAATATCATAAAATAGTGAAAATCGTTATATCTTTCCAGAAAAAAATGTCGTTATTTTTATAATTTTAATGGATTTTCCCGGAATAACTATGATAGCAAGGAGTATCAGTTGTTAGTATGATGTCCAAAGAAGGTAAATGTATGAATTAGAGAGGATATCAAATTCATTATTTTGATATTAGTTCTTCTGTCTCGGTTAGTGCTTTTTTACTATGCATTTGATATTTCATTTTAGTAGCTTCTCCACCTCTCAGATGGCGAATTGCTTTATGGTGGCTTAGTATTTCTTTGACTTCATTTGCTAATTCGGGATGTAGTTCAGGTAAGCGTTCTGTTAGATCTTTGTGAACCGTACTTTTTGAAACTCCAAATTCCTTGGCAATAACTCGAACCGTCTTCTTCGTGTCGACAATGTACCTACCAATCCTTAATGTTCTCTCTTTGATGTAGTCATGCACATCACTCGCCTCCCAAAAGTTGTCAGTCCAAGGTGTGAACAGAGACAAGTACTATTATATATAGTGAGACTTCAACAGTAGGGATGTTTTTCCCACACTGATGGATAGTGAAACTCATCATGATGTGAGCCGCCATGCTCATCCTCTTCGTCTGCATAATGCCTGATACTTGAAGTATGGGCCATTACCGACGGTTATCACCATGATAAAATTAACCACGATACCTAAAGTTGCATCCTCACCTTAGACAAATAAAACATAATTTGTACCATCATATTAAATAGCGCATCCCATTATGACAGTAATTTTAGGGCGGTCGATTTCAAACAGCATTAACCTGCAAAAACTCGAGTAAGGGATAATGCCTATTTTAAAAAACGTTATCTTCTTCACGAATGGTTGACCGATAGTAGATATGGACTGCTTCTTTTTGTCGCGATACAGGTTTTCGAAACAGCTCGACGATATCCCTGACACGATGAACCCAGAAAAAAAGTGATGGCTAACTGCCATCACTTTTCAACCAATATCACCGTAATCTGGATCTGATTTTTTTCTCAACTTCATACACTATTCTCCTAATCACATTTTATCGCTTTATATTCCTAAACCTTCTGAAGCCTTCAGTGGTAGTCTTGCGAAAAAATGATCACTCCTTTTCTCCATAAAGTGTTGATAAGAATATATGAAAAAATGGTGCTCTCTTGTCGCTAAGCCTAAGTAATATTGTGTAAAGGGAGTTGTGATATTTAGATCTTCTAACATTTTCTTTGCCAATTGATCGTTTCCTTTGGCAATTTCTAGGTGTGCTTGTTCTACAGGATCATTGGTCGTTACTCCATTCACTCTTCCAAAATGAGCACAGATAAATGGATACGTTTTATTTGTAATGTGATTTAATATTTTCTGGTCATCTAAGCAATTAGCTATGTACTTCGCTTCTTCGATATGGTAGACACTAGATTCGAAATCTTCATATATATAACTAAGTGCTAAGTCTAAATGGAGTTGTGCTTTTTGTCTAATGTGGTAGGGCATGAGCAGTGCTTCATAGGCATGTTTTCTAGCTAGAATTAATTCATTTCTCTTCCAATAGTATTGGAATAATAAGATTTGCATCCTAATTTGGCAAAATGTAATAAATAGTGGATTTTCGATATGGTGTAGTTGTTTTTGAATTTTATTTAAAAAGCAGCCTATCCGTTCATAGTTGTATACCTTTATATCCATTTCAATATATAAAAAGTATTTTAAGCATCTCAATTCTGGATGTTGAGTAGATATCGATTTCGGTTGTTTTCTAATGGTATGAACAGGTTTCTCACTTTTTAAATCTAGCATGGATTGATAAAGCATAGCTGATTCCTGATTTAAATCATTCAAACTTGCTTGATTGACTTCAATAAAATATTGTAAGTCCTGATAACATTCATTCATGTAAAAATATTCTAAAGCTAATCGCTTGTCCAGGTCTGAATTGCTTTTATATAAAAATTCTTTTGCCATTTCTAGTTGTGCTGCTTCATCACTATCAAGGCTAATCATTGTTAAAAACTGAGAGAATTGCAGTTCCTTTTCCGATTCAAAATGGTTCATTGTCCCAGTGCTTGTTTTTATTTGTACCATCATTTACCTCCTTTCACAGTTACCTATTATTTCATATTCAAGAAATTATGCAATAGGTTTTTTGATAGAATCGTTCGTCAAATAATTAGGGATATCGACAGTTTTTGATTGGATTTCATAGTGTTTAAGTAGAAAGTATAGGAATAGCGTTGAAAAATGAAAAATCTCCCTACCTTTTTTCACAGGTAAGGAGATTTCCATTACGCTCGTTCCATAGCGCTGGAAGATTCTGTGTTGTTATTTCCCAAGTCTGTATCTTCTTCCGATTCTGTTGAGCTTTCGTCTTCTGTCGAACTCTCATCTTCTGTTGAACTCTCATCTTCTGTTGAGCCCTCATTTTCCTCTGAACGCTCATCTTCTCTCTCTTCATCTTCAGTTGCCGAATCGTTGTCTTCTTCCTGGTCTGGTGCTACAATCTTATTAATAGGTTCATTAATAAAAAGCTCCGGATTGACTGGTGTTCCATCTTTTCTTACTTCAAAATGTACATGAACACCGTTATCTTGACCAAGTGTATTCTGTCCAGCTGTTCCGATGGTTTCACCTTGCTCTAGCTCATTACCTTCTTCAACAAGTACTTCTTCTAAACTAGCATAGTATGTCGAAATACCCTGTTCATGCTCCATCTTCACAACATTACCTAATAATGGATCATGCTTCACCTCTGAAACTGTTCCAGATAATGATGCTTTTACATCAAATGCTTGATGATCTGATGTTGAAATAGCAATCCCATCACTTTGGTAGTATTTGTTTTGATGTAAAATGAGCGCCTGTTCTTGTTCTTCTGCATCTGCTCCATAATCATAAAATTTGGTCACAATTTCCACTTGCAAGTCTTCTGAAACTGGCATCTCTAGTACTTCCTGTTGTTGCATGACAGTAGTTGCATCTTCTTCATCTTGAGCTTGTTGATCTGCTTGTTCATTTAATTGATTTTCCATGTCTTCTGCTACCTCTGGTACTTGATTGATAGCATTCTGATACCATAGAACTCCTGTTAAAAGTAGAGCAGCTACCGCTAGATATACAGCAGGAAAAAACCATCTTTTCTTGAAGATACGTTTCCAACTATTTTTTGAAACGTTCTTGTTTTCCTCCATTATGCATCACCTCAGCTACCATTGTGATCAAATAGAGGAAGATTTATACATGTTTTTTTTATTTTTTTGCTAAAAGTGTTGGTGTAGTCTGTTCTAATGTACTTACTTGCGCACCTTGGTAATAGTGCTCAATGATGTCTTGATAGTCCTTTCCTTCTTGTGCCATACCGTTTGCACCGTATTGGCTCATTCCAACGCCATGACCGTATCCTTTAGTTGTGAAGACATAATGATCATTCTTTTTGGTTACAGTGAAGTCATTAGAAGGAAGATTTAGCTTTTCACGGATCTCACGTCCCGTTAACGTTTCATCACCAATTTGGGCAGTTGCTACTCGTTTACTCTCTGTTCTTGTTAATTGAAAATCCTCTAATTGAGTGAGAGTAATTTCTAAGTTCTCTTCTAAATCTGCTTTCGTAAATACTTGTTGGTCAAAAAACCTAGGAGAAATTTCCTCATCCCATGGACTCTCAACAGTCCGTAAATACGGTAATTCACTTTCCCAGTAATCTTCGGAATTCTCCGTATAACCATTACTAGTAGAAAAGAAAGCTGGAGTAATAGGCTGATCGCTATAAGTAATAATTTCCCCTTGTGTTTCGGCTACAGCTTGCGTGATTTTATCCATTTTCCAATGGTAATCACTGCCCCAAACTTGCCGTAATTCATCTTTATTTTTATATACTTGATGATCGATTGTGTCTTTTACATCTGCTCCACCAGGAAGATCTTCTGGCTGTTCTTGGATCAGAAAGCGCACAATGTACGTTCTTGCTGCCAATGCCTGTGCCTTTAATGCCTCTAATTCAAAATCTGCGGGCATTTCAGAAGCAACTACATGCGTTACATACTCCTCTAACGGGATTTCTTCCACTTCATTCGTTTCCGTTCGTAATACTTCGACATCAAAAGGAGATTCTAATGTAATGGGAGCTTCTGTTGTTCCATTGTTGCTTGGTTCGCTTTCTACTGATGCTTCTGTCGATTCCTCCCCCTTAAAAGGGATGACAATAAGGGTTGGGATGACAAACATTAAGGTAAGTAATGTTGTTAAAATAAGAATAGTTGGTAATTTCCAATTTATTTGTGACTTGTTTTTCTGCCACTTGGCCATGGATAACCTCCTCTGTGATTCTTGTTTTTCTACTCTATCTTATTCACAAGAATACGAGGTTAGAACAAAGAACAAAACATTGATAAAGTAAGACTACGATTAGTGGGGTCTTACAGACGTTTATCTTTTGTGATACAAATCATAGAGCTTGTACAGAACTGGTACAAACAGTAGGAATTATTTCTGCTGGTACTATAGGAAAAAATAAAAAAAGAGGACGAGCTTCTATTAAGCTGTCCTCTTTCTATTATTGCACTTCTACTTGTTGTACTTCTGCTATAATAGTAGTTTCTTGTTGTTTTACCCGTTCAATATCTGCGCCTAAGCTAGCAAATTTTTCTGTGATATCCACATACCCTCTGTCGATATGGTGTAGAGAAGTGACACGAGTATACCCTTCTGCTACCAATCCTGCTAAAATTAAGGCTGCTCCGGCACGCAAATCAGTCGCAGCTACTTCTGCCCCCTGAAGATTGACAGGACCTTCTACGATGACGCTACGGCCTTCTATTTTTAATTTAGCATTCATTCTACGAAATTCCTCGACGTGCATAAAACGATTTTCAAAAACTGTTTCAGTAATCACTCCGGTACCTGATGCCTGTAACATCAAAGCCATCATTTGTGATTGCATATCTGTCGGGAATCCTGGATGTGGTAATGTTTTAATATCTGTTGCTTTTAATTTTTTGGGTCCAATAACACGGATACCATTTCTCTCTTCCGTAATCTTAACGCCCATCTCTTCCATTTTTGAAACGAGGGCACGAATATGTTCAATTTCGGCATTTTCTATTAAGACATTACCACCAGTAATAGCTGCTGCTACCATAAATGTTCCTGCTTCAATACGGTCTGGAATAATCGTATGCTCTACTCCATGAAGCTTGTCGACACCTTCGATTTTAATTGTTTCAGTTCCTGCACCTGTAACTTTAGCACCCATTTTATTTAAGTAATTCGCTAAGTCTACTATTTCCGGCTCTTTTGCTGCGTTCTCAATAGTCGTTCTTCCTTGTGCAAGAGCGGCTGCCATCATAATATTTTCGGTTGCCCCAACACTTGGCATATCCAAATATATTTTAGCCCCTTTTAATCTACTTCTAGTAGAAACTTCGACAAAGCCATTACCAACATGGACATCGGCCCCCATAGCTTCAAACCCTTTTAAATGCAAGTCAATTGGTCGTGATCCAATCGCACATCCACCAGGCAAAGCGACCTTTGCATGACCATAACGTGCTAAAAGAGGTCCTAAAACGAGGACTGATGCTCGCATTTTTCTTACATATTCAAAAGGTGCTTCCGTTAATAATGGTTTTGTTGCATCAACTGTTACCGTATTTGCTTGATAAGTCACTTCTGCGTTCATATGCTTTAATACTTGATTTATTGTGTGCACATCTGCCAATGCAGGTACTTCGTGTATAATGCTTTTTCCTTCACTTGCGATTATGCTTGCGGCAATGACAGGCAGTACAGCATTTTTTGCTCCTTCAACTCTTACAGTACCGTTTAACTGTCTGCCACCACGTACGATGATATTTTCCAAGGCTCATTCTCCTCTGTAGACCATATTCATTATTATTAGTATTCATGTATTAGGATAGGTGTTCCTATAGTGACAGTTGTCCGCTCTCCTATCCGCTCTCTAACTGCGATTTGTACGTTAATTTTTTCATCATTCTGTTGCTTCAATTTATTATTCCAATCTGGTGTGAAGCCTGTCCATGAATGGAAATGTGGTTCATTTATTTCATCGATTATTGTCAAATTCAGTCTTTTATTCAAAAAATTTATTAAACAAACAATATCTATAATACCATCATTCCAGGCTTCAACACAAGTAAAATATTGAGCATTTTCTGTAAATAGTTCATTTGTTATTGTCCTGGTTCTTTCTTTGTATCGATTTAGTACATCAGGTGCTGTTTCGGTCGATGTAATAGTATAAATAACTTGGTAGTGATTTTTTTGTTCATCAGTGCGCACTAATAACAGTGATTCGCTAATACCAGTAGATTCTTGTCGGTCTGACTCGAATTTGATCCGACTATTTTCTTCGTTTTCTTGCATACTTAATTGATACCCATTGATTGTAGCAATAAAACTATTAATGTCTGTTATTTTTCTTGACTCCTTAATAGTAGTTTGTAAGTTTGATAGTTGCAGATTATACTGATCCACTATTTCTATCATGTCGTCTATTTCGTTGTCATTATCTATATCTGTTTTCGTCTCTATTAATGTTTGATCTATCCAAAACATCATGCCAACAGTTACAAGTGTAATAAACAAATACTTCATTTCCCGCTCTCCTTTTTTTAATAGAAGTATTGTCAGGAAATGAAGTATTCATACTTTTTTTATTAAATTATTTTGGATTTTAGAAAAGGTATATCAATTGTTGAGACCATTTTAAGAAGTCTAAGAAAAAGTTACTCACGGTTGAACCAATCGCAATAGTGATGAAAATAATGAGTATCCGTGCTTCATATACCTTATTTTTGCGAAATAATTCATCAAAATTAACTGCTTGAAGCACTTGCCACGTAATGATAATAAAAATAAGATGTGACAGTATTCCAATTAAGCCCTCTTGGGCCAAGCTTTGCATCATAATATATCCCTCGTTTTCATGCTTTTTGTATATTTTAACACATCTATCAATGATTCGCCTTTATTGGATATCCTTCGATATTTCCCGGGAAATTCAGATAAATTATTATCTATCGACAGGGGCTTCTTGCAACTTTCGGGGGGCTTCTTGCAACTTTCGGGGGGCTTCTTGCAACTTTCGGGGGGCTTCTTGCAACTTTCGGGGGGCTTCTTGCAACTTTCGGGGGGCTTCTTGCAACTTGAAAAAGGGCTGCACTCAACCAAATGGTTGAGGCAGCCCTTTTTCATGATTATCTATTTTCTACAACGTCGATTCGGTTTAAGGCACGTTTAAGTGCTAATTCTGCCCTTCTGAAATCTATTTCATCTTGCTTAGCTTGTAAACGACGTTCTGCTCGTTCCTTCGCTGCACGGGCACGCTCAATGTCAATATCTTCAGGTCGCTCTGCTGATTGTGCAAGAATTGTCACTTTATCAGGACGAACCTCAAGGAATCCTCCACTTACAGCGATTCGTTGTGGATTCTCCCCTTTTAAGCGCACCGCACTAATGGACAGTGGTGCAACGAGCGGAATGTGACCTGGTAAGATCCCAAGCTCTCCACTCTCAGCTTTACAGCTAACCATTTCAAATGAATCTTCCAGAACAGGGCCATCCGGAGTAACAACACTTACTGTTAGTGTATTCAACAGAACCCCTCCTTAGGCTATAATAAATGGCAAATCGGGGACTGATTACGTCCCTGCTACCTATTACGCCATTTGTTTGGCTTTTTCTACTACTTCTTCAATGCGACCGACTAAACGGAATGCATCTTCTGGAAGGTCATCATATTTACCGTCAAGGATTTCACGGAATCCTTTAACCGTTTCTTTAACAGGCACATATGAACCTGGTTGACCTGTAAATTGCTCTGCTACGTGGAAGTTTTGTGATAAGAAGAACTGGATACGACGAGCACGAGCTACCGTAAGTTTATCTTCATCAGATAACTCATCCATACCTAAGATCGCGATAATATCTTGCAGTTCTTTATATTTTTGTAATGTCTGTTGTACTTCACGCGCAACATTATAGTGCTCTTCCCCAACTACTTCAGGGTCAAGGGCACGAGATGTCGATGCAAGTGGATCCACCGCTGGGTAAATACCTTGTTCTGATAATTTACGATCAAGGTTGGTTGTTGCATCTAAGTGGGCGAACGTTGTTGCCGGTGCAGGGTCTGTATAGTCATCGGCTGGTACATAGATCGCTTGAATAGATGTAACGGAACCTTTGTTAGTTGATGTAATCCGCTCTTGTAATTGACCCATTTCTGTAGCAAGTGTTGGCTGGTAACCAACGGCAGATGGCATACGACCAAGAAGTGCCGAAACCTCTGAACCTGCTTGTGTAAAACGGAAAATGTTATCAATGAATAATAGCACATCTGCACCTTTTTCATCACGGAAATACTCCGCCATTGTAAGACCAGTTAGTGCTACACGCATACGTGCTCCTGGCGGCTCATTCATTTGTCCGAATACCATCGCTGTTTTGGAAATTACCCCAGAATCTTTCATTTCATAGTAAAGGTCATTTCCTTCACGCGTACGCTCCCCAACACCTGCGAATACAGAAATACCACCATGCTCTTGTGCGATATTATTGATCAGTTCCTGAATAAGTACGGTTTTACCTACACCCGCACCACCAAATAAACCGATCTTACCACCTTTGATGTAAGGTGCTAATAAGTCTACTACTTTAATACCTGTTTCGAGAATTTCTGTTTCTGTTGATAAGTCTTCAAATTGTGGTGATTCTCGGTGAATTGGATCACGACGAACATCCTCACCAATTTCTTCGTCAAGGTCAATTTTCTCACCTAAAACGTTGAAGACACGACCTAGTGTAACATCACCTACTGGTACTGAAATTGGTGCGTTTAAATCCGTTACTTCTGCACCACGTTGCACACCTTCTGTAGATGACATCGCAATTGTACGTACAGAATCATCGCCTAAGTGAAGAGCAACTTCTACCGTAAGTTCTTGTGCTTCACCGTCCGCTTCATACTGTACCTTTAACGCGTTGTAAATTTCAGGGAGATGGCCGTCTTCGAATTTTACGTCGACAACCGGTCCCATAATTTGAATAACGTGTCCTTTTGCCATCGATTTCCCTCCTAACTAAAGTTTTGCTATTGTGCGATTATATTATTCCAATGCGGCTGCCCCACCAACGATTTCGGTGATTTCCTGCGTAATTGCCGCTTGTCTTGCACGGTTATACTGTAGTGATAAGTCATCAATAAGTTCATCCGCGTTATCTGTCGCACTTTTCATGGCAGTCATCCGAGAAGCATGCTCACTCGCTTTACTGTCTAATAGTGCACCAAAGATTAAGCTCTCCGCATATTGTGGCAATAATACATCTAAAATTTGTTGTTGATTCGGTTCATATTCATACGTGCTCTTTACACCACCAGATTCTTCTGCAAGATCTGTTAATGGTAAAAGTTTTTTCGATGTTACCTTTTGTGAAATCGCACTAATGAAATGATTATAGAAGATCACTAATTCATCTATTTCTCCATCAATAAAAAGTTGTACCGTTTCAGACGTTAAATCTTTGATATCCGCAAAGTTAGGTTGATCTGAAAGACCTGTGATTTCCTTAAGAATTGGAATATCACGTTTCCTAAAAAAGTCACGACCCATTCGTCCTACTGCGATCACGGCATATTCATCTTTTGATTGATGCTTCTCCTGAATGGTACGATATACTTCACGAAGGATTCCACTGTTAAAAGCTCCTGCAAGACCACGGTCAGCTGTGATGACAAAATAGGCAGTCTTTTTTACTTCACGAGTCTGTAGCATAGGGTGTTCTGCATCCTGACCACTACCAGCAATACTGTTAACAACTTCTTTGATCTTATTGCTGTATGGATCAAAAGCTTTAGCAAATTCCTCTGCTTTGCTTAGCTTTGAAGCAGATACCATATGCATTGCTTTGGTGATCTGTTTTGTCTTTTGTGTGGAATTAATTCGCGTTTTGATATCTCTAAGAGATGCCACGTTGTTTCACCGCCCTTTCCTAAAAGGTTGACGCATATACTTGCGAAAGTCATCGGACACTTTCGCTTTTCTATCATTATTCAGATACGACGAATGTTTTCTTGAATTCTTCAATTGCTCCGCTCATGTCACCTTCGTCTGCTAAAGCTCCTGTTTCTTTGATTGTTGAAAGTAGCTCAGGCTTATTGTTGTCTAACCATGCCAAGAACTCTTCTTCAAAGCGTGTGATATCTTCAACAGGAATGTCATCTAGGAAACCTTTTGTTAAGGCATAGATAATCATAACTTGTTTTTCTACCACTAATGGCTTATGCAGGCCTTGTTTTAGTACTTCTACTGTACGTGCACCACGATTTAACTTCGCTTGTGTTGCTTTATCCAAATCAGAACCGAACTGAGCGAATGATTCCAATTCACGGAAAGAAGCTAAGTCTAGACGTAACGTACCAGCAACTTTCTTCATCGCTTTGATCTGTGCGGAACCACCTACACGTGATACCGATAGACCAGGGTTGATCGCTGGACGTACACCTGAGAAGAATAAATCAGATTGTAAGAAAATTTGTCCATCTGTAATCGAAATGACGTTTGTCGGAATATAAGCGGAGATATCCCCTGCTTGTGTTTCAACAAATGGAAGTGCTGTTAATGAACCTCCACCTTTTGCATCACTAAGTTTTGCTGCACGCTCTAGTAAACGAGAGTGTAAGTAGAATACATCCCCAGGGAATGCTTCACGTCCTGGTGGACGACGTAATAGTAGTGACAGCTCACGATAAGCGTTCGCTTGTTTCGTTAAGTCATCATATACAACCAATACGTGCTTGCCATTGTACATGAACTCTTCACCCATGGATACCCCTGCATATGGTGCAAGGTATTGAAGTGGCGCAGGTTCACTAGCACCAGCAGATACTACGATCGTATAGTCAAGCGCTCCATGTTTACGAAGTACTTCTACTGTTCCACGTACAGTCGAGTCTTTTTGACCGATTGCAACATAGATACAGATCATATCTTCATCTTTTTGATTCAATATGGTATCAATTGCTACTGTTGTCTTACCTGTCTGACGGTCCCCGATAATTAACTCACGTTGACCACGACCGATCGGTACTAATGCATCAATCGCTTTGATACCAGTTTGTAATGGCTCATCAACTGATTTACGATCCATTACACCAGGTGCCGGAGATTCGATTGGGCGTGCTTTAGAAGTTTCCACAGGGCCTTTACCATCCACTGGTTGTCCTAGCGGGTTTACGACACGACCAATAAGTTCCTCCCCTACTGGCACTTCCATAATACGACCTGTACGACGAACCTCGTCACCTTCACGAATTCCGGTATAAGGTCCAAGGATTACGATCCCGACATTTGATTCTTCTAAGTTTTGTGCCATACCCATGACACCATTTGAAAATTCAACAAGCTCACCAGACATGACGTTATCAAGACCATGTGCACGTGCGATACCGTCACCAATTTCAATAACTGTACCAACATCGCTCACTTCGATGTCTGAATCATAGCTTTCAATTTGCTGTTTAATCAGCGCACTGATTTCTTCAGCTTTAATGCTCATGCCATTTCACCCCTATCGTCCTTAATTTGCTCTTGCAATTTGTCGTTCAAGACGATCCAATTTCCCTTTGATAGAGCCGTCAAATACTGTGTTGCCAACTCTAATCTTGACACCACCGATAACGGATGGATCAATCTCGTTATTTATCTTTAATGATTTTGCATTTAATTTCTGTGTAAACACATTCTCAATTTCCTGTTTTTCTGCATCTGATAATGCGCGAACCGAATAAACAGTTGCCTCTTTAACGCCTTTTGCTTCATTCGCAAAAGTGATAAAGTGATCGACAACATCCGGAACAATTGCTTCATTATGACGATCTACAAGTAACGAAAGTGTATGTAATACATCCTTCGAAAAGCCTGCAAATGCTTCATTCAGTAGCTGCTTTTTCTTTTCTGTTTCTACTTTTGGATGCTGTAAGAATGGAAGAAATGCTTTATTAGTTTGAAAAACTTCTTTGACAGTTGCCAGTTCTGTTTCTAGGAAATCAATTGTTTCTTTTTCCTGACCGATTTGAAAAAGAGCTTCTGCATAACGTTTTGCTACATTCGTTTTACTCATTGCTCTTCTCCTACCTCTTTAATGTACTCACTGATCAACTGTTCTTGATCTTCAGCACTGATTTCTTTTTCAATCACTTTAGTAGCAATTTGTACAGACAATGTTGCCACTTGTGCCTGAAGTGCCTCGACTGCTTTTTCTTTTTCGCGTGCGATATCTTCTTCTGCAGACTTCTTCAAACGAGCTGCTGCCTCGTTCGCTGCATCGATAATCGCTTTTTCTTGCTGACCGGCAGCTTTTTTCGCATCTTCGATAATTTGGTGTGCTTCCTGACGCGTCGCCTTTAATTGTTCATTTGCTTCACGTGCTGCTTTTTCAGCTTCTGCCCGGTTCTTTTCAGCTGTGTCAATTTCATTTGCAATATAGTTTTCGCGCTCTTCCATCTTGTTCATTAATGGACCCCACGCAAATTTTTTCAATAATGCTAGTAAAGCGAGGAAACTGATAATAGCAAATGCCATATCTCCACCTTGCAAACCGCCAATTGAAGCTTGAATGGTCACTCCACCTGCTAAAAGTTGCACAGTGTTCACTCCTTCCCACGATTAGTCATCTATTTCACTTTTACATTACATTCTTTATTTATATAAAACTCTTAATTACACCATTAAACGGTGCTTTTTGCTTTTCTTGTCTAGCTATAAGCGCCAGCAACTAGTAAACTTCCCTCACCTCCGTACGATAAGTCAACATCGACTCAGTCTTCGTCGTGTTTCCTTTATCTCCTTCCGGTTCAGTCCAGTTTAATACGTTGCTGAACAGGCCCTCTTCGCTTTTCTTGTCTAGCTATAAGCGCCAGCAACTAGCAAACTTCGCTTTTCTTTTTACAAAGTAATGGCGAAGGTTGTCTTGGACGAACTTCGCCATTCTATCAACATTAAATATGATTACATTACCATAAAGGCAATAACTACGGCGAAAATTGGAATCGCCTCTACTAACGCTACCCCGATAAACATTGTTGTTTGAAGTGCACCTCTTAATTCTGGTTGACGTGCAATCCCTTCTACTGTACGACTTACGATCATACCGTTACCTAAACCAGCACCAAGTGCCGCTAAACCAATTGCAATTGCAGCTGCTAAAGCTCCCATTGTATTTCCTCCTTTAAAATGTATAAATCATTACTATTTTAATATTTTAATGGTCTGAACTCACTTTATGAGACATATAAACCATTGTTAACATTGTGAAAATAAATGCTTGGATAGCACCTATGAATAAACTGAATCCTTGCCATGCCATCATCGGAATGATGGAAATAAATGTAAATGGTATAGCCACGAAGGCCATTTTGGTAATAAGTGATAATAAAATTTCTCCCGCAAAGATATTACCGAAGAGACGTAGACCCAATGTTAAGGTGTTCGTAAATTCTTCAATAATCTTAAATGGTAGTAAAAATGGTACAGGACGCACATAATCTTTTGTATACTCCTTGAACCCTTTTACTTTCACTCCATAATAATGAGTTAAAATGATGACCAACGCTGATAATGATAAGGTGAGCGTTGCATCTGAAGTAGGTGATTTCCACCATAGCGTATGACCCCATACACCCATAGTAATAACACCAAGAATGTTACTAATAAAGATATATACTAGTAACGTTAAACCAAGTGGTAAAAATACTTTACCTGTTTTCCAATCCATCGTATCCCCGATAATACCTTTGACAAAATCTACAATCCACTCCATAAAGTTTTGAAAACCAGTTGGCTTCATTTTGAGGTTTCTCGCTGCTAGTGTACAGATGATAAATACAATGACAGAAGAAACAAAAGTCATTAATGTAGTGGAAAGGTTAAAATCTAGCCATGGAATACCAAATAGATCTTCCAACATCGGTGATTCGTGATCCAATTCCTTCACCTCACTTCCTTTTGCTCGTCTAGTTTTCTAAAAAATGCAAAATCTATCATAATAACAACATAAGTTGTCATTAATCCCAAAATAACAGACATTAAATGGAAATATTCTTCAAAGCGCATTGCGATGAGTACCGCTAATGCTGCAGTAGCTAAGCGGGTAAACGTACCAATTCCCCCTGGTCGACCACCATCCGAAATTGCCTTTCCAAAACGGTCGATCTTACGTTGCATTACCCATAAATTATAAAAGCTTAATGCTGTTCCTAGGAGAAGTCCGAGGAATACTCTTGGAAAAGGTGTAAAACCCCAGCCAAGAACAAAAAGTGCAAGGAGATAGAACATCCATTTACGCTGACGGGTTATCATATTTTTGTATTGATTCATAGTTACTCGTCTCCCGTTAAATCTCGTACGTAATGAATGGTTCCGTATAAACCGGCTCCTAGACCAAAAAGTAATCCGATCACTAAAAAAAGTGGTGATGTGGAGAGATACTTGTCCACACTTCTGCCGATAAACAAGCCAATTAATGGCGCACCGACAATTTGTGACAAGACAGCACTATAAACTGCTAATCCATGGTAAGGGCTCTTTTTCGGTGGTGACATTTACTCACTCCTAATATACAAAACCTATTACATATGTATAGATAAGAAAAACGGATAGATACGATTGCCATTTTCCTTTTTCGTGATATTTGTCACACTGTAACCCTTATCATCCACACTAAATTAGCATACAATAGGGGTTCTTTATTGTCAATCGATTTCACAGACAAAAAACAAAAATAAACAGACAAATTTCCACACTTTTTGAGAGACTCCTTTTCCTGCTAGCCATCATGTGGAAAACAACACTTTTCGAAAAAAATGTGACAATTACTTCGTGTCGCGAAATAAAAGGTGTGAAGCAGGTTAGAGAGAGATCTTTATCTCTTTCACCCACTCCACAGGAGCTTCAACCAACCCCACCATCTAAAATTGTTTGATACTGATAGATCTGGCCGTTGCTTGTTTGAATAGTTATGTTGGCGATGTAATGCCCTTCGAGAAGTTGTTGTTGTTCAATTTCTCCTTCAATAACACCTGGTTGTAATGCTGTTCGTTCTTCCAACGTAGTGACAAATGCAAATGTGTTGGCATCGTATAGGTCAATAGTTAGTTTTTCTGCTGCTTCTACTAAATATAATTGATAATGATAAGAATCTTCTAGTGGTGTTATCGTTAATTCAAGGCCCATCGCTTTCGGTATCTCATTTTCTTCTGTTAAAAACATGTACGGAATAGGGGTATCGTTCAAAAAAAGGTATCCTTGTTTCATCCCTTCCTCGAGTTGACCTGTCCTAATCGTTGCTTTTACCTCAACTTCTTTCTTCTCACCTGGTTGTAGAGTGAAGCTTTTTGGCAACTGAAAACGAATGTCCTGATCTTGCTCTGGTAACGTAAAAGCATATTGCTTGGTTTGATCAGAGATATTTTCTACAGTAAGCTTGCTTGTTTTTTGTTCACTATGACCAGTTATCTTACCAAATTGCAGGAGCGATTGATGGATTAAGGTATCGGTTTCGAGTGCTTTTTTCGGGTTGATTTTCCCTGCTCCTTGTTCAATCGGCTGAAAGTTATGAAAAGGTTCAGCTGTAGTCAAAATTGCCGCCTTCAATTGAGCCGGTGTCCAATCCGGATGAGCTTCTTTCAACAAAGCTAGTACACCTGCGACATGAGGTGCTGCCATACTTGTTCCATTTAATGCCTGATATCCACCAGGTACCGTACTTAAAATACCGGCACCTGGCGCAACTATTTCTGGTTTTATTGCCCAATTAACAGTAACCGGTCCACGTGAACTAAATTCCGTTATCGTATCTTGAATTTCCTCATATTCAATCGATAAATAACCCGGATTTTCTTTTAACCATGTTCCATCCTCTTGACTGATCGCTGCAACCGGTATGGATATATTTGGATCTACAGCACCCTCAAAAACCCCTTCTTCTTCATTGTTTGCAATTAGTAACGCTGCGGCGCCATTAGCTTCAGCCTCGGCTGCTAATTGAGCAAAGGGAATCTCTTCTTCCCGATCTGTTATTAGAATCGCATCATTCTTTAGTTCTTCTTGATTATCCGTTACTTCTAAATCACGAGGGAAATCCCAATTAGGTGAGCCTTGCATCGGGATGATCTCTATTTTTTTATCATGAAACCGATCAAACAGAAAAGGACGTTTTAGTTTCGGGGTTGATGCGCCGACAGAAATGACTTGACTGGCTGTTGCTGGTGACCCAACCGTCCATAAATCAGGTCCCGTATTACCATTGGCAATAACTACCGTCACCCCTTTTTCTGTTGCGCGATTTACAGCAACACTTGTCGGCCAATCGGGACCATTAATCGAATTTCCTAATGAAAGGTTGATAATGTCCATCCCATCTTTTACAGCGGCCTCAATCCCCGCCATTACCTGTACAGTTGTCCCGGTTCCACCTGGTCCGAGTGCTCGATAGGCATAGAGTTCCGCATCTGGAGCCACTCCTTTCATCTGACCGTTCGCCCCTATTATTCCTGCGACATGGGAGCCATGCAGCGTAGGGATACCTTGTTCAGGAGTTGATTCCATTGGGTCATCGTCAAAATCTACCAGGTCATATCCACCTTTATAATTCTTCTTGAGATCTGGGTGCGTATAATCTATTCCTGTATCAACGATTCCGACCTTTACCCCTTTTCCCGTGTACGGAAGGGGATCTGGTATTAAAAAAGGGATACTCTCGTTGATGTTCGTTTGGGTTAGTTGTGTTTGATATTCTTGAACGGAATATGTTTGCCGAAAGTTATTTCGTCTTTTGATTCTGTCGAGGTTACGCTGATCTGTTTTGATCGCTATCCCATTGAAGATGGTATCGTATACAGCAAGAATTTCTACATTGGAATGATACGTTTCTATTTCTTCAGCGAATTCATGTGGGTCATCTTCCACCTCGATAATAAAGGAGTATTCGGTTGGATCTGTAACTGTAGCAGTAAATAAGAATAGGGATAAGATGAATGACACTTGAAGCACTCCTTTTAATTGGATAGGAGTATTGTTTACGTTTAGGAGGGGAGATATGTATGAAAAGATTGCATATCTCCACCTCATAATAAGAATACAGAGTCATTCTCTTAGCTATATCTAATAATAAATTAGTCAATTTTTCAATAGGTGAAATTATTTTATTTTTTCCAATTCAACCGAAAATCCATCTTCAAAAAGGGTAACGGCCTTCACCTCTCCTTCTTGGTCTTTTCGAAATGAGACAATACCAGGTGACATTTCCAAGCTGAAAATATCCTCTGTAGGTGCTTGGTTAATTGGTTTTAGTTCTAATGGATATGCTGGATTTTGAGCTTCATATATACAGAGACGATCGTTTACATACTTTACGCCGAAGAGGATATTCATGTTAGGTTCTAGATATTCTCCCAAATACTTCTGAAAATTTAATTGATTTTGTTCCAAGTAATCTTTTTTCTGTGGTAATGTTATTGATTGTCCGTCTAGAATAGCACGAATATCTTGATGAATGATATCTATTCGAGAGCCATAATAGGCTCGATTACTTAAAATAATAATAACTAGCTTTTCATCCATATCTCTACTTATCAGTGAGTTAAAACCTGTAATTCCCCCTTCGTGATGCACACTTTTTTCAGAAACTTCCCATCCATACCCATAATTTCCAATATGTTTTATAAAAAGTTGATGACGAGACTCCGAACTTAGAATGGTATCCGAATATAAAGATCGGTCCCATTTGTAAAGGTCTTCTACTGTAGAATAGACTCCTCCTGCGCCATAACATATGGACATTTCCAACACCGGCCCTTCCTTATATCCATCTGCTGTACCTGTGTATCCAATCATTGGACCATCTATATTCGTGCCGCTTTTAAGCACTCCGGTATCCTTCATGTTGAGTGGCTGAAAAATCACTTGATCTAAGTATTCTTCATAAGATAGATTCGTTATATATTCAATAACTTTCGCAAGTAAAACATAACCAGAATTACTATAATAACTGTTACTACCAGGTTTAAACAGTAACTCCCTATCGCTAAAATAATCCATAATATCCTCGGGCGTATGGACTTTTGTCCTGTTGAGATAATATTCGAGGGTTTCTGTGTAATTAGGGATTCCCGAACTGTGAGTCAGTAAGTGATGAAGCGTAATCTGGGGTGCATAAGTATAGTGTTTTAAATACTTGTCGAGGGTGTCTTTTACATGTAATTTACCTTCTTCTTGCAACTTCATGATAGCGGCAGCAATGAATTGCTTGGATACAGAACCTACCAGAAACTTTGATGATGGGGTGTGCGGCTTATTCAGCTCATAGTCAGACATACCATAGCTTTGATTGAATATTATTTGATCTCCTTTTGCTACCAATACATTGCCAATAAAATAGTCTAATTCGTAGTTTGCTTGCATTAGCATTTCTATTTTTTCTTCCATTTCATTACCACCTTTTTTGATTTTTCCATTTTCCTCTTTATTACTTTCGACATTTCCCACTTAAACCCTGTTCATTTGAGTATTTTTTAAAATACAAAAAGGAATGCATGGCAACATTCCTTTTTGTATTTAGAGTATTATTTAGTTCCAAATAAGCGGTCTCCCGCATCACCAAGACCAGGAATAATATAACCTTTTTCATTCAATTTTTCATCAAGTGCTCCGAGGTAGATATCAACGTCAGGGTGTTCTTTTTGAATGACTTCTACCCCTTCTGGTGCTGCAAGTAAGCACATAAGCTTAATGTTAGTTGCGCCACGCTTCTTCAAGGAATGAATCGCATCATTGGCAGAACCGCCAGTTGCTAACATTGGATCAACAACGATTAATTCACGCTCTTCGATATCAGATGGCAGCTTAATATAGTATTCGACAGGTTTTAATGTTTCTGGATCACGATAAAGGCCAACATGTCCAACTTTAGCAGCAGGAATAAGGGATAACATGCCATCTACCATACCTAATCCCGCTCTTAAGATAGGAATAATCCCCATTTTCTTTCCACTTAGTACTTTAGTTGTAGCGGTAGTGACTGGTGTTTCAATTGTCGTTTCTTCTAGCGGAAGATCTCTGGTAATTTCAAAAGCCATTAAAGTAGAAACTTCATCTACTAAAGCACGAAATTCTTTTGTCCCAGTATTTTTATCTCGTATGTACGTTAATTTGTGTTGAATTAACGGATGATCTAAAACAAACACATTACTCATGAGGAAAACGCTCCTTTTTTTACAAAATTATATCCCGGTAGACAACCATATTCATCCTTAAAATTGTACAGAAAAACAAGAAACCATGCAAGTATAATTCAAAAACTTCGGAGCTTATGATATCTGACTTTCCATAAAGAAAGCTAGACACAATCCAGATCAGATTAAGTCTAGCCTTTCCTTTTATTGATATAATGGGAATTTCGCAGTTAGAGCCGCTACGCGTTCACGTGCTTCGTTTAAGGTTGCGACATCTTGTGGATTTTTCAATGTGAGTGCAATGATTTTTGCTACTTCTTCCATTTCTGCTTCGCCAAAACCACGAGTTGTAACAGCAGCTGTTCCGACACGGATTCCGCTTGTTACAAACGGACTTTCCGGATCAAAAGGAATCGTGTTTTTGTTCGTTGTAATTCCTACCTCATCCAATGCCGCTTCTGCATCCTTACCTGTTAAATTCAGACCGCGGACATCTAATAATAACAGGTGATTGTCTGTTCCACGTGATACCGTACGAATACCTTCTGACTCTAATACTTCACCGAATTTCTTAGCATTTTTAATAATATTTTGACCGTACTCTTTGAAAGATGGTTGCAATGCTTCCTTTAGGGCTACTGCTTTTGCTGCAATTACATGCATTAATGGTCCACCTTGCATACCTGGGAATACTGTCTTGTCGATTTTTTTAGCGAATTCTTCTTTACATAACACCATACCACCACGTGGACCACGTAATGTTTTGTGTGTTGTCGTTGTGACAAAATCAGCGTGCGGTACTGGATCTGGATGTAAACCTGTTGCCACAAGTCCCGCGATATGGGCCATGTCTACCATTAAATACGCTCCCACTTCATCTGCAATCTCACGGAATTTCGCGAAATTGATCTGACGAGGGTAGGCACTAGCACCTGCAACGATCAATTTGGGTTGTACTTCTTTTGCTTTTGCCAAAACCGCATCATAATCAATTTGTTCCGTTTCCTTGTCAACACCGTAATCAACGAAATTGAATAATTTACCACTAAAGTTAACCGGACTTCCATGTGTTAAGTGTCCACCATGACTTAAGTTCATGCCAAGCACTGTATCGCCAGGCTCCAAAACCGTAAAATAAACAGCCATGTTCGCTTGTGCACCAGAGTGTGGTTGTACATTGACATGCTCTGCACCGAATAATTCTTTGGCACGGTTACGCGCTAAATCTTCTGCGACATCCACATGCTCACAGCCTCCATAATAGCGACGACCTGGATAACCTTCCGCATACTTATTGGTTAATACAGAACCTTGTGCTTCCATAACTGCCTCTGAGACAAAGTTTTCTGAAGCTATCAATTCGATTTTATCATTTTGGCGCTTTCTTTCGTTTTCCATCGCTTGAAAAATATCTGCATCAAACTTTTTAACGTGATCCATTTTTGCTCCCCCTAATATTTTTTGGTAGGTGTATTTTGATATTATTCGTCATTTAGATGATCTCATTCTAAAATAACATCATTTTCAAAATAATTCTAGACCTTTCACGAATAAAAAAAGAAAATATGCACCTTTTATTCGTAAATACAAAAAGATGCATATCTGATTCTTTCATTATGACGGATATACTGCCCTTGGACCACCAATTAACTTCGGTCTTGTTCGGGCATTTGTTGTTCTTGCATGGCCAACGTAGCGTTTCTCCAACCTAAGCGGTATTGCCACGGGCTTCAGTTGCATTCCGATCATCGTTTCACCAATATCGATACCAGCATCGGCTTGAACAGACTCCACAACAACCGCTCCACTCAAATGATCATAGGCATATGCTGCCATTGATCCGCCAGCTTGCCGTACTGGTCTCACCGATACTTCCTCCATGTTATGTTCACGTACTAATTTCTTTTCTACTACAACTGCTCTATTTAGGTGTTCACAGCATTGAAAACATAAATGTACACCGGTTTGCTCCTTTAAGCGACTTAATTCGCGATAAATCATCGCTGCTACTTCCTCACTACCTGCTGTACCGATACGTTCACCTGCTACTTCACTTGTTGAACAGCCGACAACAAAGAGCTCACCTTCTGAAAGAATATTGAGTGAAATCCATTCATCTACAATTGCTTTTAGATCTACTCCCCATTGATCAAGTTTCATGGATTTTTCCTCTTTTCCATTACTTATTTTCGTAATCAGAAAGTTTACCGACACGGTTTGCGTGACGACCACCTTGGAATTCTGTACCTAACCATGTTTTGACGATTTCTCTTGCCAAACCAGGCCCAATCACACGTTCACCCATAGTGATCATATTCGAATCGTTATGCTCACGTGTTGCTTTCGCACTAAATAGATCATGTACTAATGCAGCACGAATACCTTTTACTTTGTTGGCAGCAATCGACATACCAATTCCCGTTCCACAAATCAATATACCACGATCAAATTCACCACTTGCTACACGCTCAGCAGCTGGAATTCCGTAATCTGGATAATCGACAGAATCTTCACAATCACAGCCAATATTTTCATATTCAATATTGAGTTCTTCTAACAGAGATGCAATTTCCTTGGACAGATTGATACCACCATGATCGGATGCTAAAATGACTTTCATAGCAATAAATGCTCCTTTTTTTAAAAGTATTGTTTAGCTTAGCTTAAATTGCTCGATCTTGATTTTCAAGTTTTGTGCTTGTTTATCGAGTGAAATCGCCAATTCTTCTAAATCTTCCGCAAAATTTGCCTGTTCTTCAACCGTTGCCCGCATTTCCTCTGCACCAGCAGAGGTTTCTTCTGCAATGGCCGCAACATTTTGTGACTTTGCTTGTGTTGCTTCAATTTCTTGTAATTGGTTATCTACAAGCTGTGATATTTCTCCGATAGCAGAGGCAACCTGAAGTACGGACTCCGACATGTTATCAATAACTTCATTCGTTTGCTCACCTTTTTTCACTTCTCCACGTGTTTCATCTACATGTGTACGCATATTATCTACTACCAGTTCGACATCTTTTTGCATATCCTGAATCAAATTAGATATCGTTTGAACAGCTTCTGAACTTTGATCCGCTAATTTTCTTACTTCTTCTGCCACAACTGCGAATCCTTTCCCCTCTTCACCAGCCCGAGATGCTTCAATTGAAGCGTTCAGTGCTAATAGATTCGTCTGTTCACTAATCTCCCCTACGAGGGAAATAACGTTTTCGACTTCTTTCGCCTTCTGAGACAATCGATTCACATCATTAAGCGCATGATCCTGCTTATCTGCCATGATGGTGATACCTGTGACTAATTGACTAATAATATTTTTAGATTCATTTAGCTGCTCCACCATCTCATTTGATTTATGCTGTGAATCTTCTGCTTTCTTGTCTACTTGGGTAGCAAGATGAGTGGAATTTTCCACAGCCTCTGCCGTTTGCTGAATAGCTTCAGAAGTTTCTTCAGAACCTGTCGAAATTTGGCTAATCGTGTCTTCTAAAACATCTGTATGTTCTTTTGATTTAGAGGCAACCTCTTTCATTTTATGTACAGATTGAGATGTTTCTGTCGCATGACTTTCAATCTCCGTTAGCACCGTTCTCAATTGATATACCATTTTTTGAAAAGCAAGTGTTAATTCACTAATCTCATCGCCCTTTGTTTTCGGTTGCTCAATCTCGACATTTAAATCTCCGTCTGCCACTTTTGTTGCCACACTTTTCAATTTGTTAAGTGATTTTGTAATAAATCCGGCCGCAATGAAAGCTAGAATACCTGACCAAATAATCCCTAATGTTAAGGTGCCTAGTACATACCATATTTCTGGTATATGGACGAATTCCCTTATTACTCCTGATAACACATAAATAAAAAACGCACTAGTAGAGTAGGTGATAATCGCTAGTAACGTAGTAAATATTACCAGTTTTATTCTGAGATTTACCCCTTTTTTTGCTTCCATTTGACTTCCTCCTCAAAAAACATGACTTTTTATCTATCTTTATTTTCCAACTTTTTGACTAATAGTGCAAGATAATTATCTAATTCTTCATAAGTTTTTTGATAAGTCATGTGATTGCCGCCAAATGGATCGGTTATATCAACATCTTGAACGATTTGCTCCAGTTTATTTATTTTACTTAACAGCGTTTGATCTGGTTCACTTCCAGTTAATTTCGCTTCCTCTAATTGAGCATAAGATTCTTTCAGGTTATTCCAAGCCATTTCGTAATCAGGATTGGCATACTCTTTTAATGTATATATTTTCTCCGTATCTGACGGGTACTGTTGTTTTAATAGATCACGATGATTTTGGGTCATCGTTAAAACTAGCTCTGCCCATTTCATCAATTTCTCCGTAACTGGTTGGGACTTATGGTCAGATGAGATACCTTCCTGTTGTAACACTTTTGTTGTCCCGTCAGAAGCAGGCAGCCCTTCACCGGCAAAAATACCAGCAGATTGAACATTATGCGCTGTTTTTTGTTGCATGATCGCCTGAGCCATTGGACTGCGACATGTATTACCCGTACACACAAACAAAATATTCATGTAGTGCTTCCTCCATTTTTTATGATACTACTTCTTATTATATCACATTATCAGAATAGTACATGAAG
The DNA here is from genome assembly GCF_052063305.1 of Gracilibacillus sp. HCP3S3_G5_2. Classification (NCBI taxonomy): domain Bacteria; kingdom Bacillati; phylum Bacillota; class Bacilli; order Caryophanales; family Bacillaceae; genus Gracilibacillus; species Gracilibacillus sp. HCP3S3_G5_2. The sequence continues at coordinate 262,692 of NZ_JBQHXU010000005.1, forward strand.
GCCAAATCCAAAGAGGATAGCACCTCCTAGCAACTCACTATAGGTTCCTAATAAATGATGCGTTTTACGGCCAATTAGTAATGCTATCCAGGTTAATACAGTGCTAAAAAGGCCAAACATAGTAATTGCGAAAACGGTCGCCACTCCAGAAAGGCCCAAGGATATTCCTATCGAAAAACTGTCAAGGCTTACACTAAAAGCAAACATAATTAAGCCAAAGCCTACTGGTGCTAAAACTTGGCTATCTTTTTGCCAAAAGGTTTGGAACATCATTTGAAATCCTATCGCACATAATAATAGACCTGCTGCTAAAATAGCAATCCCTTCTATTTTACTGGATAATACCGAACCTAACACCAACCCAATAGTAGGCATAATAATATGAAAAGTTCCGACCACCACTCCGATCAAGAAAATCCTCTTTAAACGTATTTCTCGCATACCTATACCTAATCCTACGGAGAAAGCATCCATTCCTAAGGCAAATGCCATACATATAATTGATATAATTTCTACAATTGATGTTCCCATCCGAAAAAAAGCCCCCTTCGCCCTTGAACAAAACAGGTGGGACATTATCCATGTCCCCTTGTCCCATTCTTATGCTTGGGGGGGTAGTTATATGTTTCTGTTTTGGACGTGCTGGTTAGTAGCAGCTTTCGTTAGGCGATTCATGATAGCATCACCGATCCCTTCTTTCGGATAGGTTTCAGCTAAGATAACGTCTACGTTGGTACCATTAAAGTATCTTAACGCATAGTACAGATTGGCGGCAACTTCTGCTAAGTTCCCTTTGTTGCCACAGGAATAACTACTATCTGCCTGGAGCTGATCTACTAACGGCCAACTGGCGATGATACCGACTTTTTTTCCTTTTTGTTGATAACTATGGATATGATGTTGGAAAAAGGTGTGATCGCCATCAATTAATATTAATGGAGCATCCGGCTTATAATGATTATATTTCATCCCCGGTGATTTCGGTTGACTTTCTTTAAGGGAACCTGTTAGTTCTACTTGACCAACTACTTTCTCTATGTCCTGTTTAGTCACGCCACCAGGTCTTAAAATAACTGGTATATCACCTGTTCCATCCACCACTGTTGATTCCAGACCAACACCTGTCGCTCCACCGTCTATAATACCAGCAATTCTGCCTTGTAAATCTTCATACACATGATCGGCAGTAGTCGGGCTCGGTTTGCCCGAAAGGTTGGCACTTGGAGCAGCAAGGGGTAAGTTCGCCTCTTTAATAAGTGCTTGACCGATTTCATGATCAGGAACCCTGATTGCCACTGTATCCAGGCCTGCTGTTACGGTATTTGCTACAGTACCGTTACTTTGAAGAATAATCGTAAAAGGTCCAGGCATAAAATGATCGATTAGTGTTTGGGCCATGGTGGATATCTCCGTTACATAATGTTTTATCTGACTTGAATCATGTACATGGACAATTAACGGATTATCGGAAGGGCGCCCTTTTGCTTTAAAAATTTTTGCTACTGCTGTTTCACTCGTCGCATCTGCACCTAAACCGTATACTGTTTCCGTAGGAAATGCTACTACTTCCTGATTACGCAATAATAGAGCAGCCTTCTTTAATGAATGTGTGCTTGCACCAAATTTTTCTGTTTTCATGTTATCCCTCGATCTAGATTTATTCTAACGTTATTATGAAGTTATCAAGAAAATTGTGCAAGCACCTTTTCTTATCAACAAGTTTTTCCACATCTTTTAATAAAAATGTGCACAACACAACTATTTATACACATTTCTATTCACAAAATAGTGTAGGTTAACAAAAGCTTTCTAGTTATACACAGCATTATGCACATTTATATTAAATTCTGTGTATAATCCCCTCTTTTATCCACATCTTCTAATGAATTTCTCCACCAGGAAGCATCTAATGATTCTTCTACAGCTAGATCTGTCGGTTGATAGCCTAATTGTGTTAATAACTCATTGAGAACATCTGTTTTGCTGTGGATAATCAAGGATGTTGCTCCATAGCTCTGCGATAATTTCTCCGCTGTTTGAATGATGGTAACGGGAAGTAGCACAGATCCCGTTCTTTTCATAATTAAGCTGCGAAGCCAATAAGCGTACCGATCAACAGGAATAAGGGAGAAAAAGGCAGCCGGTTTTCCTTGTTTGTAAAGGAAATACCCGTACTTTTTCATTTCTACTTCTTCAAATGGTACCTTCTCATCAAAAAAAGCTTCAAATTCCTGTTGCTCCATGTCTTTTGTCGGTTTTAATTCCATCCTCTCACCTCTATCATTTCGTCTTACTATTTATCTATGACAAAATGATAGATTTATGATTAATTAAACCATTTTAAAAAGAAAAATGTATATTCTACTTCCTCTTCTTCTGATTTTTTCTCCTCTTTGTCTTCCTTTTCTTGCGCTTCATCATCTTCGGCTGCTTGTACAGTTGTTCCAAATGAAAAATCTAAAAAACATAATGGTGGAAAAACGACACACCACCAATTGGATCCTTCTGCCTCCCCTAATGTAATGAGGATTGCTTCATATTCACCAGCAGGGTACAAATAATTATCATATAGCTTCGTCGGAAATTGGACATCTTTACGGTAATCAACCGTATATTCAACGCCCTCTTCTACTACTGTATCCTTCACGATTTGATCGATATCATCTATCCGAGAGGAGATAAGTTGTCTTGCCTCGTCAATATCGTCCATTTCCTCCACCCATTTGGTTACTTCTTCATTAACCGCATCTCTAACAGCATGTTTCAGTGCTTGATCTTTCTCATCGTCACTATTCGCTAAGATCCTTAATCGGATCGCTTCATCAGGAATGACTTGATAGGATTGTTCATTACTAGTTACCTTTTGTGGAAAAAATCCAATAATTAACACCATTAGTACAGTAAATAAAATAAGCTTCCGCATTTTTAATCCCCCTGTAATTAGCTTTTGCTAGTCACAGTGTGGTCAATAACGAAAACTTTTAAACTTTTAATCTATTATTTTTTTAAATGAAATGATTCCTCTCATTTTTTAAAAGGATTTTTGCAAGAAATGAGCTAGTTGCTTCTGTTATCTCGTCAACAGAAGCAACTAGCTCAACAAGAAAAAGGAATATCCAGCGACGGACTAGGTGTTATTTCTATGTTAGTGCCCTTATTATTCGATCTTTTCCATTGATATCTTGGAAAAGGCTTATGGAGCTATCGGGAAATTGATCTTGAATCAGCTTGGTAACAGCTTCTGCTTGTGTGTGACCAATTTCGAAGAAGATCATGCCGTTTTTGTGTAACACCTTCGTCGCCTGATCGATAATTTGTTGATAAGCAGCTAATCCATGTTGATCCGCAAATAATGCCATTTCTGGATCAAAGCTTTTTACCGTTTCTGATAGACTGTCCGCTTCCTCATATGAAATATAAGGAGGATTAGAGACGATGATATCTACTTTCTTTCCTTGATCCATTAAAGGCTCTAAAAAATTGCCATGATAATAGGTAACGTTTGCTTCGTGTTTCTCTGTATTTTTTTTGGCTACTTTTAATGCTTCTTTAGAAAGATCCGTTGCAAGCATAGTTACTCGTCTATTTTCCCATTCTTTCGCTAAACTTATAGCAATAACACCACTGCCTGTTCCGACATCTACACAAGTAAAATCGGACTTATCCACCGTTTCGGTTACACGTTGGATAAGTTCTTCCGTTTCTGGCCTTGGAATCAACACATGGTTATTAACAATGAAATGGCGACCGTAAAATACTTCGACACCTGTTACATGTTGTACTGGAATTTTTGTTTCGGCATGCTGTTCGATTAGTTGCTGGTAATTCTTCCATTTCTCTTTTGCCATCGGTTCCTGTAAATGAACAAGCAGGTCGGTTTTGGACCATTCCATAATGTGCAAAAGCAGTATTTCTGCCACTTTCGGTTCACAGTTATGTTTTTGTAAAAAAGAAGAAGCCCATTTCAGGGCCTCATGTACTGTCGTTATCTGCATATCATTCACCGATTTCTTCCATTTTCTTCGCTTGTTCTTCGATGATCAGTGCATCAATTACTTCATCCAGCTTACCTTCTAAGATTTGATCAAGCTTTTGAATAGTCAGACCAATGCGGTGGTCTGTGACACGATTTTGCGGGAAGTTGTACGTTCTGATTCGCTCTGATCTATCTCCAGAGCCAACAGCAGATTTACGTGTTTGATCATACTCCGCTTGTGCCTCCTGCTGGAATTTATCATAAATACGTGCTCGTAAAACTTTCATCGCTTTTTCTTTGTTTTTGATTTGAGATTTTTCATCTTGAATCGATACAACAATTCCGGTTGGCTCATGTGTCAAACGAACAGCAGACATCGTGGTGTTTACCGATTGCCCGCCAGGACCGCTAGACGCAAAAGTATCAACGCGAATATCCTTTTCATTAATATCAACTTCGACTTCTTCCGCTTCTGGCATGACGACTACGGTTGCCGTTGAGGTATGAATACGTCCTCCAGATTCCGTTTCTGGTACGCGTTGTACACGGTGCGCACCATTTTCAAACTTTAATTTAGAATAGGCGCCATTTCCATTAATCATGAAAACAACTTCTTTAAAGCCACCAACACCTGTTGTATTGGAATCCATCACATCAATTTTCCATCCTTGAGATTCCGCATAACGGGAATACATTCGGAATAAATCACCTGCAAAAAGTGCTGCTTCATCCCCACCAGCTGCTCCACGAACTTCCATGATAACGTTTTTGTCATCATTCGGATCTTTCGGTAATAATAAGATTCTCAAACGCTCTTCTAATTCTTCTTTCTGCTCGGAAAGCTCTGAGATTTCCATTTTTGCCATCTCACGCATTTCATCGTCATCATCTTCGAGCATTTCCTTTGCATCACTTAATTGTGTAGTGACATCTTTATATTCACGATAAGCTGTAATCACATCTTGAAGGTCTGATTGTTCTTTCGAATATTCTCTTAATTTTTTGGAATCATTAATGACTTCCGGGTCACTTAATAATTCATTTAATTTATCATAACGTGCTTCTAACGATTCTAAGCGATCTAACACGTTCTTCACCTCTTTCTCCGATTAGCAAAAACTTCACTATAATACAGTATATTATAAAATAACGGAGACCGTCAAAATCTGCTATAAGCTTTTAGTTTACTTTTCGGGTGATTCGGAACCTGATGATGATGTCTGCACCTTGGTTCATATGCCTCTTTTGCACCAACTAAAATAACGGGATCGTCATAGGAAGCTGGACTGCCATTAATTAACCGTTGGGTTCTACTTGCCGGTGAACCACAGATAGGGCATACTGCATTTAATTTTGTCACAAATTCACTGATGGCTAAAAGCTGTGGCATCGGTCCAAACGGTTCACCTCGAAAATCTGTATCCAATCCGGCGAGGACAACACGATGGCCTCTGTCAGCTAACTCTGACACAACGTTAATAATCTCATCATCAAAAAATTGTACTTCGTCGATTCCAATCAGATCAATGTCTTCCGTAATATCTTGTAAGATGTCAATTGCTCGTTCAACTGGTTTTGCTACCAATTCTGATCCATTATGAGAAACGACACAATCGTTTTTATAACGATTGTCTATTTGCGGTTTATAGACAGCGACGGTTAGGTTCCCGTATGTTGCTCGTCGTACTCTTCGAATTAATTCTTCTGATTTACCCGAAAACATACTTCCGCATATTAGCTCAATCCAACCGTCCTGCTTCATAATGTGCATGATAATGTTGCCCCTTCCAGAGTTTTGGTTCTCTATATTTAAACATTTTATCACGGTGTTCATCATCCGTAAAAATTCCTATTCATGGTCTACCAAAGCAATGGGAAATTCAAGAGGAAGCAAGTGTGCTAACTAACAACTTGATCCGTTTCTTTAACCCTCATCTCCTCTGGTGTGAAGTCCCACTTTCTCTTCTATTTCGTGATAATATGTAATAATCTTTCCTAGAAAGCATTTCCTGTTTCCACAGTATGAGCAGAAACATCCAATAAAAAACAGGCAAATTTTTGGTACATTTGCCTGTTTCAAGGATTTGTATCCTGTTATATCTTCGTACAATGAAAAAATACCAATTAATTAATGTTGTATTTTTTCTTGAATCGGTCAACACGACCACCGACTTTATCAGCTTTTTGCTTACCTGTATAGAACGGGTGAGAAGCTGAGCTGATTTCCACACGGATTAATGGGTAAGAGTTACCGTCTTCCCATTCAATTGTCTCTTCAGATGTTTTGGTTGATCCGCCTAGAAATTTGTAGTCAGAGCTTGTATCAAGAAAAACAACTTTGTGGTATTCTGGATGAATTCCTTTTTTCATGTCTGTCCACTCCTTTTGCCCTGAATCCTTAGGAAACAGAGTTAGATTCATGCTCGATAAGCATTTTTGTCATACAGAAGAATTATAACAACCTATAGTAAGGTTTGCAAGGGTATTTTATTATTTCTATCCATTAACAGGTTTCTTCGTACCTTTGCGCTTCATTTCTTCTTCAAGTACAGATAAAAACTCTTCATTACTTTTTGTTGAACGTAATTTACGTAAAAATCGTTCTAAGAAATCTGGAGAATCCTGCATGCTCTTTCGAATCGCCCACATTTTCTCGAGATGATTCTTCGAAACAAGTAATTCTTCTTTTCTTGTACTAGAACGTAAAATATCAATTGCCGGGAAGATACGACGTTGAGCTAAATTCCGATCCAAGTGTAATTCCATGTTACCTGTTCCTTTAAATTCTTCATAGATAACATCATCCATACGGGAACCAGTCTCTACTAGTGCTGTTGCAAGAATAGTGAAACTTCCTCCATCTTCAATATTTCTGGCAGCACCAAAGAACCGTTTCGGTCTATGAAAGGCTGCCGGATCAATACCACCGGATAACGTTCTTCCACTTGGTGGGATAACAAGGTTATAAGCACGCGCAAGACGTGTAATACTATCCATAAGAACGACGACATCCTTTTTGTGCTCAACAAGTCGCATCGCACGCTCTAACACTAATTCAGCTACTTTGATATGATTTTCCGGTACTTCATCAAACGTAGAGCTGACAACATCCACATTCTCATCAACAGAACGCTCAATATCTGTTACTTCTTCCGGACGTTCATCCACTAACAAGATAATCAATTTCGTGTTTGGATGATTTTTCGTAATACTATTTGCGATTTGTTTAAGTAGCATTGTTTTACCGGCTTTAGGTGGTGCTACGATTAAACCACGCTGTCCGTAACCAACAGGGGTAAGTAAGTCCATTATCCTTGTCGAAATCAGTTTTGTATCCGTTTCTAAATTCATCAATCGATCAGGATATAGTGGGGTTAAAGCTGGAAAGTGAACACGTTCTTTTGCTGCTTCTGGATCCTCTCCATTTACAGCATCCACATGTAACAGTCCATAATAGCGTTCATTTTCTTTCGGCGGACGCACCTTACCTGATACTTTATCACCATTACGCAAATCAAAGCGACGGATTTGTGATGCAGAAATATAAATATCCTCTGCACTTGGTGAGTAATTAATCGGTCGTAAAAATCCGAATCCTTCCGTCGGGATAATCTCTAATATACCATCCATAAAAAGATAGCCGCTTTTTTCTGCTTGCGCTTTTAAAATAGCAAATATTAGTTCTTTTTTTGTTAATTTCGCATAATAAGATACTTTGAATTCTTTTGCTTTTGCATAAAGTTCTTTTAATGTCATTTGTTCTAATTCAGAAATTGTTACTTCACTCACAAGATCACCACACCTATTTTTTTAATATGTTTTTCCATCTTCATGTAATTTTCGAGATTAACAGTTTGTAGATTTATAAACGTGGGGAAGTCAATCAATATAACTAATTGATCTTTCGTTCTGGTTATCTAAGTTGTATCTATCAATGGTCAATCAGTAATGGAAACTCAAGTTGGAGTACCGAGATCGCTTGAAATCTCAAGAAGAGTATGAGATGGAAGCACCTTCATCCGCATGGTAACAGGATGATATGGAAGAACCCAAATAATTGGTATAATTGAGTTATTTATATTCTTTCTATATAGTACATGGTTACAACTATATATTCAACTAATTTTTATGAAAAAGTGATTTTTTTGTAAATTTCTTGTGAAAAGTTTGGTAAAACTCCATTTATATACTTTTTATTATTAGTTGTGGTTACTACAAACTGGTGAAAATTCTCTTTAACATTACTTTCGACCGATCTGGTTTTGGGCGATTGTTTGCATGTGCTAGTGAAGTGATCTAATAATTGGAGGAATAGAACTTGAGAGAATATTTTCTATGGATTTCTACTTACATGGATAGAAAACTATGCTAGCGCAGTATTGGGCCATAGCGTATGACAACTGCTCAACAAAATTCAGAACGAAAGAAAGGAGAGGCTTTATGGGCCTCTCTTGGATTAGGAGTTTTGAAACTGTTGGATTTCTTGTTCGGTCATTTCTTCACGCCACACTCGGGCACCGAGCTCTTCTAATTTCTCCGTTAAATTGGCGTATCCTCTATCGATATGTTCTAATCCGGTAATCTCTGTGATACCTTGGGCCATCAAGCCGGCAACGATAAGGGATGCCCCTGCTCTTAGATCACTTGCTTTTACTCTTGCCCCTTCCAATGGAGTAGGGCCATGAACAATAGCAGAGCTTCCTTCTACTTTAATCTGTGCATTCATTCTGCGAAGTTCATCGATATGTTTAAATCGTGCCTGGTAAATAGTATCTGTGACTATTCCTGTACCTTCCGCCTTCGTTAACAACGCTGTAAAAGGTTGCTGTAGATCCGTAGGAAAACCGGGATGTACTAAGGTCTTGATATCCACACTTTTGAGTCCATTTCCTTGATAGATGAGCAACTGCTCTTCCCCTTCTTCAATATGTACACCCATTTCCCTCAACTTTGCCAACAGTGGTTCAAGGTGCTGTGGAATAACGTTATCAATTAATACTTTTTCTCCCTGAGCAGCCGCCATTATCGTATAGGTACCTGCTTCAATTCGATCAGGAATGATGGTATGCATACATCCGCTTAACCGCTCTACACCATCAATACGAATAACATCCGTTCCAGCACCTTTAATTTTTGCACCCATACTGGTTAATAATGTCGCTACATCGATAATTTCCGGTTCTCTTGCCGCATTTTCAATTACAGTACGTCCTTTTGCTTTTACCGCAGCAAGCATAATATTGATCGTTGCCCCTACGCTAACAACATCAAGATAGATTCGTGCTCCTCTCAATTCTTTAGCACGTAAATAAATAGCACCCTGTTCATTCGTTACAGTTGCACCAAGTGCCTCGAATCCTTTTATATGCTGATCAATTGGTCTCGGTCCCAAATAACAACCACCAGGTAAACCGATAACCGCTTCCTTAAAACGCCCCAGCATTGCGCCCATAAAATAATAAGAGGCTCTCAATTTTTTCACACGACCATTTGGCAGGGGCATTGCTGTCATAGGAGCAGGATTAATATGGATCGTCTGTCCTTTCCGCTCAACCGTTCCACCAATTTCTTCTAATAAAAAGCTTAATGTTTCTACATCCGAGATGTCTGGCAAACCTTCAATACTTACTTTTGAATCCGCTAATATAGACGCTGGTAATAACGCTACCGCACTATTTTTCGCACCACTAATACGGACCTTTCCATTTAACAAGTGACCGCCCTCTACAAGCAACTTCTGCATATATTTTTACCTCACTTTCAAGGATTCCTGTACCTTAAGAACAAAATTGCTATTATAATCCTAGTCTGTACTAAAACTGCCAAAATTATGTAACCAAAAATAAACTTACAACCATTATATCTTATTTCCAATCGATTTAAAAACATAAGATTAGGACAGATGATTTATATTGAAGACGATCACTTTTGGAAATTTACTATCAACTTTTAGGGATTACTATCAATTTCCCATGATTTATTCTCGACTTCCCACTCCATGGTTTTTTAATGCATGTAAAAAGCCACACTCTTTTAATGAGTATGGCTTAATCATTATTTTATGCTTTACCGGAAGAACCAAATTCACGCATTTTTCCGATTACTGTATCTTTAATCGCGTCGCGACCAGGTCCTAAGTATTTACGCGGGTCAATCATATCTGGGTTCGCTTCTAATACTTCACGAACTACTTTAGTTTGTTGGATTTGGTTTTCTGTGTTTACATTGATTTTAGATGTACCAAAAGAAATTGCTTTTTGGATATCTTTCACTGGAATACCAGTTCCACCGTGAAGTACTAATGGTACACCAGCTACAGTGTTGATTTCTTCCATTTCTTTGAATCCTAAGTTTGGCTCTCCTTTGTAAGGACCATGAACAGAACCTAATGCTGGTGCAAGGCAGTCAATACCTGTACGATCAACTAGCTCTTTACATTCATTTGTGTCAGCATAGATGATGTCACCTTCTACATCATCTTCTTGTCCACCAACAGTACCAAGCTCAGCTTCTACAGACACACCGTGGAAGTGTGCTAACTCTACTACTTTGGATGTTACTGCTATATTTTCCTCGAATGGATCGTGTGAAGCATCAATCATTACAGAAGTGAAACCTGCGTGAATTGCTTTAGCACATGCTTCAAAACTTGAACCATGATCTAGGTGGATTGCTACAGGCACTGTTGTACCTTGTGCTTCCATTGTTGCCTTAACCATTGCTACTACTACATTAAATCCACCCATGTAACGTCCGGCACCTTCTGATACACCTAGGATTACGGGAGATTTTTCTTCTTCAGCAGCTTGAAGAATAGCTTGGACATACTCTAAGTTATTAATATTAAATTGACCTACAGCATAGCCATTCTCATTTGCCTTAATAAGCATTTCTTTCATCGAAACTAATGGCATAATTGCTCCTCCTTTAAGGTATGTATATACAATTGTTTTAACAATCGATCTATGTATGAAAGATTGCATCCATTAATAGAATACCAATTCCGTCAAAAAGGTGCAACAAAACAATCGACAGAAAACGCTTTATTCGTCAAATTCCCGATAATTACCATAAAAAAAGAGAGAATTCTAAGCAATTATTCCAAAATATTCTTTACCAATATTCTAATTTCATTTAATTGAAAAGGTTTTCCAAGCGTTTTTCTAACGGATTTTAGATTTTGCACATCATCTTCTGCTTTTTCTGGCAAACCACTCATCATAATAGTGGGGATAATAATATTATCCTCTTCCAACTTTTTAACTAAAGTTGGACCGTCAATGATTGGCAACTTATAATCTAGCATGATCAGATCAGGTTTGTTGTCTATAATGTTGTCTAATGCTTCCTTGCCATTCACAGCTGTCTCTACTTTATACCCTTCTTGAGTAAGTACTTCTTCTAATAAAAGCCTTATACCGATTTGATCATCTACTACCAATACTGTTTTATCCATTTTTTGCCAGCTCCTTTTATGTTTTTCTATTTTATATCTATAGTTGCTTGATTAATTTGGCATAAATTGCGATTTAACATCTATTTGTTATAAGTCCTTTTTCTTATAGTTCGATATGATAAACGAAAATCCTGCAATATTCGTAGTATTTTATAAATTTTGTTCTTTTGTCAAGTAGAATAATGGCAAAATTAACCTATTTGTCATATTAAAAAACGTCATAGTGCTGCACTATGACGTTTTTTTAAAAGGAAGTATTTCTCTAATTTTCTGATCCACATTTACTTGTTTACAGTGGCGTTAATAAACCCGTTAAACAGCTGTTGTGGACGTGTTGGTCTAGATTTAAATTCTGGGTGGAATTGCGAAGCAACGAACCATGGATGATCGCTAAGTTCGATTGTTTCTACTAACTTTTCGTCAGGACTTGTCCCTGAAAAGATGAATCCGTTTTGTTCCATGTCATCTCTATATTGATTATTGAATTCAAAACGGTGACGATGACGTTCATATACAACATCTTCATTATTATACGCTTCTTTTGTTTTCGTTCCATCTTTTAATCGGCATGGATACAGACCTAAACGTAATGTTCCTCCTAGATCTGATACATCCTTTTGCTCTGGTAACAAGTCAATAATTGGATGTGGTGTATTTGGATCAATTTCAGCTGAATTTGCCCCTTCTAAGCCTAATACATTTCGCGCGAACTCAACAGTTGCAAGCTGCATACCTAAGCAAATTCCAAGGAAAGGTAATTGATTTTCACGAGCAAAGCGAATGGCTTCAATTTTACCTTCAATACCACGATCACCGAAGCCACCTGGTACTAATAAACCATCAACATCAGCTAATTCATCTGCCACATTTTCAGCATTCACTGCTTCCGCATTGATCCATTTTATATCAACGTCCGCATCATGGGCAAAACCTGCATGTTTTAAAGCTTCTACAACGGAAATGTAGGCATCAGGTAATTCAACATATTTACCAACAAGTGCTATTCTGACTTTTTTCGAGAGATTCAATACTCTTTCTACTAATTGGTTCCATTCTGTCATATCTGCCGGCCCACAATCTAACCCAAAATGATCACATGTTAATTGATCCAGTTTTTGTTCTTGCATCGCTAAAGGAATATGATAAAGGGTATCTGCATCTCCAGATTCGACTACGGCCTTTTCATCAATATCACAGAATAATGCGATTTTTTCTTTCATTTCCTGGCTAATTTCATGTTCTGTACGCAACACAATGACATCAGGTTGGATACCCAAAGAACGTAATTCTTTCACACTATGTTGCGTTGGTTTTGTTTTTAATTCGCCTGCTGCTTGAATATAAGGAACTAACGTACAATGAATATACATGACATTCTCTTTGCCGATATTACTTTTGATTTGACGAATTGCTTCAATAAATGGTAATGATTCAATATCACCGACCGTTCCACCAATTTCGGTAATCACGATATCAGCATTTGTTTGCTTGCCTGCCTGGAATACTTTATCTTTAATTTCGTTCGTGATATGTGGAATTACTTGAACTGTTCCACCTAAATAATCACCACGTCGCTCTTTTTTAATAACAGTGGAATAAATTTTCCCTGTTGTGATGTTACTGTATTTATTTAAGTTGATGTCGATAAAACGCTCATAATGACCTAAATCCAAGTCTGTTTCGGCACCGTCATCTGTTACGAACACCTCACCATGTTGATAAGGACTCATCGTTCCTGGGTCAACATTGATGTAGGGGTCGAATTTTTGAATGGTTACTTTCAATCCTCGGTTTTTTAAAAGGCGACCTAGAGAGGCTGCTGTAATTCCTTTTCCAATTGAAGAAACAACACCGCCAGTTACAAAGATATATTTTGTCACGCTGTATCCCTCTTTCTTTTGTAATTGTTCTATCTTTAACTTAGTATTCTGTATTTTGTGTGTAGTAGTCATACTAAGCTTGATGAAAATGGTTCACTCCAATAAAAAGTGCTTAACTTTACGTTAGGGAAATATCCTTACTTTCTGCGAACAAATCAGCATCGTTTCCCGAAAAAATCGAGCGTGATGCAGGATCTCAAAATCAGTTCCACTAAAGTATCGTATATCTCCCCTTGCCGGTGCAAAATATAATTATAATCATCATTGCTATTCAAAAAATAAAAAGCGCTCCCCTTGAGCAGGGGAACGCTGTGTATTTTCCGTTAAATTATGGAGCCCAATAAAAATTTTACTCAGAAGCTTGTGGAAAGTCAAGTATCCTTTGAGAGATATTTTTATTTCATGATTGCCTTAAATCTATTGACTATATTTTCTACTGTAAAACCATACGCTTTTGCTACTTTCTTCAGCTTGGTTCCATGATTTTGTTGACGTTGGTAGCTTTTGTCTAGTTAATACTATTAGATGTGGTCTATCGATACTTTCTATCGCTAAGCGAAACCATTAGGGAATGGAAAACAAAGAGAGGGATTTATGGCGTATTAAGGACTACAGAGCCCGTGGAACGAGATTGTATCACGATTACGCTACTTCAGAATATGGCTTAATTAGTGGACAATACAATGGAAATAAAACTATACGTGAATCTAGATAAAAAAAGAGGATAAGTAAATTACTTATCCTCTTCTTCATCAAAATCATCATCCACTTCATCATCAAGACTGGTATCATCAAAATCAAAATCATCATCGACAATATCATCTGCTTCCAGATCTTCTTCATCGAAGTCAACTAAATCTTCATCACTAATAATGGTTTCATCGAGATCTTCGGTTTCATCCAGTACTTCAACTGGTGCTTTCTTCTTCGCTTTTTTCTTTTTCTTCTTTTTCGGTACAGGCGTGATATCCTCATCAATTTCTTCTACCGGATACCATTTTTTTAATCCCCACAGATTGGAGCCCTTTGTCATAAAGCGACCATCTATGTTCAAATCCGTATAAAATTGCGCAATGCCTGTATCTTTTTCTGATTCAGATAGTTCTTTTAATTCAGCAACCCGATCAAAAATTTCTCGAAAATTCATTGCTTTATTTTCTTCTTCTAAAATTAACGTTGCAATATCAATCATTGCCATTTCATCTATTCTTTCCTTTGTTAAGTCCTTTACACTCACGCTCTAGCACTCCTTTTTATCTAATCTATATGTAAAGAAAATTCATGACTGGTTAAGATCTACCATCATATTATATGGCTTTGTTTATTGAATTGCAACAATCTTTAAGGAAGCTATTTTTTTAGAAAAGATATCAACTTTTGAACCTTTTCTTCCGTTAAATCACCAGAGTTATCAAAAATTTCGATATTTTCTTTTGGAATATCCCAATTAATAGTCGGAACAAAATCTACTCTTGTCTCATAAGAATCCCAATTCTCTAGCTTCCATGTATCCCGATCTGTTCCACGCTCTTCTATTCGTTTACGTTGTTGCTCAATATCCTGAAGGGTCACAACTACCACTTTCACGTCCACTTCTTCTTTCGTTTTTCCACTTGTTGTAATTACTTCTTCAATCCACTCTTTATTTTTCAGTTCAGCTGTGAAAGGTGAAATCATAAAAACATTTTGTCCAACACGTAAGTTTTCAATACATATATCTTTGGTTGTATCATACTCTAAGTCCCGAAGGTTTTCTTTATAAAATTGGGAATCTCGATCTTTTGGATCTAAATCATTCATCTCAAGAAATCGTTCAACAAAACGTCCTCCAACTGTATCTCGATCAAGAAATGCACATGGAATATGGGCCGAAACTTTCTCTGCCACCGTTGTTTTACCTGTCCCTGCTACACCTACAAAAAACACTAATTTTTGCATGACTAACACCTCTTTTATTTGTCTGTTCCTTCTATATGTTAACTTATTATCAGAAAAAACGCATCCATTATGTTGATGATGATTTTACCCTTTTTTGGGTATAGTAACAAGAAAGAAATGAGGGAAAATAAATGCTTTGGATAATCATCTTATTCATTCTTTTACTGATTATAGATTTCCAGCTTGGACGGACGCTTGTTGCAAAACGTAATGAAAGTCAGCGCTGGCAGACAACTACGGAGGAAATAGAAGTATATGCTGATGGGGATCCATTGTTTAAGGCAATGCTTGCTGATATAGAGAAGGCAAAAGAATCCATCGATATCCAGTTTTTTATTATTCGTAATGATCGAATTAGCAACGAATTTTATACGTTACTTGCCCGCAAGCATGCTGAAGGTGTGCAAGTTAGACTATTGGCAGATTGGGTGGGCAGTTTTAATTTCCGTAAAAAATGGCTTGAGCAAAAGATATTTATCGATAAATTAAATGCACCGCGATTTCCTTACTTTTATCACCTTCAACAACGAAATCACCGGAAAGTACTTGTAGTGGATCAGAAAATTAGCTATCTTGGTGGCTTCAACTTAGGGGATGAATATGTTGGCAAGGATGTTTCACTGGGAAAATGGCGAGATTATCATTTGCGGATGGTTGGAGAGATTGGAAAAGTCATGCAGGAAAGCTTTGCTAATGATTGGGGAGAAACAAAGAGTCCAGCCCGACTTTCTCCAACTGGAAATGTAAAGGTACTAGCGACAGAGGGCGACGTTTTGGAGAAGGAAATGCTACGTTATATCGAGAACGCAAAACAATCCATTGAAATCGGCTCCCCTTATTTTGTACCTACTCGTAAACTTGAAGAGGCACTTGTCACTGCACTTAAGCGAGGGGTTAATGTAACGATATTAATCCCTGCGAAAACCGACCATATGCTGGCAAAAGCAGCTGCAATCCCCTATTTAAAAAAGATGAAAGAACATGGAGCAACTATTTATTTATATAAAGATGGCTTTTTTCACGGAAAGGTTATCTTTTTTGATAAGAAAATCTGTGATGCTGGCACAGCTAATTTCGACCGCAGAAGCCTCCAATTAAATCAGGAATTAAATATAATTGTGTATGATGATCACCCTATTTATCAGAAAATGCGTAACGTCTTTGAGCATGATCTCCGTTCCAGTAATGAAATGACAGACACGTGGATAGATCATCAACCATTAACTATCAAAATTTTAACATGGGTCTCTATCCCCTTGCGTGATTTGTTGTAATTTAAGCTTTTTTTAAGTGAGTCTCCCTTGAGTGAGAGATTGACGATCAATTAGTACCTCATAAATAAGATATTCAACAAATCCTCTCTGGGCAGCTCTTGATTTGTCGATTATATTCAGATATTCAACAAATCTTCTCCACACAGCTCTTGATTTGTTGATTATAATCGGATATTCAACAAATCTCCTCTACACAGCTCTTGATTTGTTGATTATAATCAGATATTCCACAAATCTTCTCCGGGCAGCTCTTAATTTGTTGATTAAATCATCAAAAAAGGCTATCCCTATAAGTTTTTTATTAAAACTTATGGGACAGCCTTTCTTTACTACATACTTTCCGGTGCGTGAACTCCAATTAGTTTCATTCCGTTTGCGAGTGTGATGCGAACTGCTTCCATCATGGCTAGTCTTGCTTTTGTGCCATCCAAGTCATCCTCGTTGATTACTTTTTCTGCATTGTAAAAGCTGTGCAAGTTTGCTGCAAGGTCAAAGATGTACTGTGTAACCCGATGTGGTGTACGATTTTCCGCTGCATCTGTAACAATTTGTGTAAATTCACCGAGCTTTTTCAATAAATCTTCCGCTTTTTCGGACTTTAAGTAACTTGCATCATAGCCTGTATAGTCAATTCCTTTTTCTTTTGCTTGCTTCAGCATCGTACAAATTCGTGCATGAGCGTACTGCACATAGTACACAGGATTTTCATTGGATTGTGATTTAGCTAAATCCATATCAAAGTCTAAATGTGCGTCTGCTGAACGCATGACGAAGAAATAACGCATTGCATCAATGCCGACTTCTTCCATTAATTCTCTTAACGTTACGGCCTTACCAGTACGCTTACTCATTTTAATCTTCTCACCATTCTCGAAAAGATTAACCATTTGAATGATTTCCACTTCCAATGTATCTGCATCATAACCCAACGCTTGGATAGCAGCACGCATTCTTGGAATGTAGCCATGATGGTCTGCACCCCAAATATTAATCAGCTTATCAAAACCACGGTCTAATTTATTTTTATGATAGGCAATATCTGGTGACAAATACGTATAAGAACCATCATTTTTAATTAAGACACGATCCTTATCATCACCGAAGTCAGTAGTGCGGAACCATGTGGCACCATCTTCTTCATAGATATAACCTTTTTCTTTTAGTACTTCAATTGCTGGAACAATTTTTTCCTCTTCATATAATGAAGTTTCCGAGAACCAATTATCGAACGTTACACGGAATTGTGCCAAATCGTTTGCCAGCTTATCCAATTCAAATTTTAAACCATATTCACGGAAAAAGGATAGCTGTTCTTCCTCTGATTTATCCAGCAACGATTCACCATATTCCTTCGCCAATGTTTCTCCAATTCCAATAATATCAGCACCATGATAGCCATCCTCCGGCATTGGATAGTCTTTCCCTAGTGCTTGCATATAACGTGCTTGTACTGATAAGGCTAGGTTATTGATTTGATTACCCGCATCATTAATGTAATATTCTCGCTGCACCTCATAGCCCGCTTTAGCTAAAATATTGCATAATGCATCACCAACGGAAGCACCTCTAGCATGACCTAGGTGCAAATCACCTGTTGGGTTAGCCGAAACAAACTCCACTTGGATTTTTTCACCTTTACCAGCGTTTGAAGCTCCGTACGCTTCTCCTTGCTCCAATACCGTTGGAATTAACCTTGTTAAGTATTGATTATCGATAAAAAAGTTAATAAAACCAGGTCCTGCAATATCCACATTTTTAATCGATGCTTTTGATCGATCCAATTGAGCTACAATATCTTCCGCAATTTGGCGTGGTGCTTTTTTAGCTACTCTAGCCAGTTGCATAGCGATATTTGTTGCATAATCACCATGTTCTTTATCTTTTGGTTGTTCGAGTACTACAGCAGGAACTTGTTCTTCCGTTGCCAATTCGGCGGCTAGTACAGCGCGTTTAATTTCCACTTTTAACTTTTCCTGCATCTCCTGCATCACGTTCATACAATAACCTCCATTAATCTTCTTTTTTTACCAAAATCGTTAAGCGGTGACGTCTCGGTGTTTCACCATTCAAACTAGTTTGATAACTGATAAATAATTTGCCATTCTTCTTATTGCTAGGTGGTTGGTATAAAATTTGATCTGTTTGCGTCTCCATATGCATGGTACCAAATTGATGACGATAAACATTTTCTGTTACCTGTTTTTTCTGAAATTTTTGCAGCATCGATACGGCACCAGATCTTTTAACACTCACTTTGTCTGGCTGTATCGTAATAAAGGAATCAGTCTGTTCATTGTTCTCGTTTGTTTCACTAAATTTCAAAACCGTTGTATCCTCTTTTTCTAATAACTGCCCTTTCTCTTCGACAACTGTCACTTCCTTATTTCCAAGATCCATAATTTCCATTGTCATCTTGATAGACACGGGTGATTTCTTCACGTTATCATTCATCCTTTTATTGATCAAGAGCGTTTAGCGCCTCAAGTGGTAATTTCGCATAAAAATAATCATCACGTTCTTCAATAAAACGTTGATAAGACGTACGTAATAATTGTTTATCCTGCTTGGCCCGTCCTAAATAATATTGTTGAAAAGGAGTAAGCTCTTTGAACTTTTCTAAAATGCGGATACACTTTTCTATCTTATTTTCGGCCAATGCAATATGAGCCTGTTCTGCCTTATCTTCACTCGTAATACCTTCTGTTCTTTTATAATATGCGGCGATAAAAGGAAGGGTAAAGTTTTGCAAACCGTACAAAGCCCGCTCATTTTGTAATTGCGTGGCCAATTCTATTGCAACAGAAACATGATACATTGCCTGTTCATAGCTTTCGAATAAATAACCTTGTGCCAACGTATTATGGATATCAATTTTTTTATGTGGATTATTGGTTTCATTTAATAATTGATAGCCATATTTACGAGACAAAATCAGTTCATTCCGCTTCCAATGATAAATAAAAAGGATCTCATTTAATCTCGATTCAATTAAATCGTATAATAAAGGATCTGTTATATGCAGCAGATTTTGTCTAATTAATTGCTTAAAAGTTCCGATTTCACCATATTGGTGTGTATCAAAATAACTATATATATAAACAAGGTCCCGAAGAATCTTTAATGAATATTCTTCCTCATTTATCTTTATACGATTAACGGTTTGGATATAATGCACAGGCATATCTGGCTTTAATTGTTTCGCTCTCAATATTTTTCGATCATACATGATTTGATAAATTCGTGATGTTTTACGAACAAGCTTGTTTTTTGCATACATTGTCTTATCTATTAATAGCCTCAACTCGTCCAATAATCCATTGGCATACAAATATTCCATGGCTACGCATTGATTTGCCCCATTCTCACTATTTAGACAAATTTCACTCATATCTTTCCATTCATTTGGCTGACCTTTTAGTTGTTGATAAACGACATGTAGTGGCATTTCTGTATCATTCGACAAAAATCCCATCACCATTTGTTTTCTATTCATGTAATAAATATCCCCACTCCAATATAAGCTGTAACATATTTTATCATATTGCATGATAGTTTACATTTGATGTGACTTACTTTACCCATCCTAGTAATATTTCACGCACAAATTTACTAGCAGCTATTACTGTTTGTTCACTAGGATCATAGTTAGGAGCTACTTCTACAAGGTCAGCACCGACGACGTTGATAGCAGACCGCGCAATTAAATGGATTGCTTCTAACAATTCCTTAGAGGTAATTCCTCCCGCTTCTGCAGTACCAGTACCCGGTGCAAAAGCTGGATCCAATACATCAATGTCAATCGTGACATAAACAGGACGACCAGCTAATCTCGGCAAGATTTCTTTTAACGGCTCCGCTACATCGAACTTTGCCATATACATGCCGCTTTCCTCTGCATAACGAAATTCCTCGCGATCACCAGAACGAATACCAAAGGAAAAAACATTTTCCGGTCCAATTTTTTTACAAACTTTCCGAATCGGTGTGGAATGAGACAATGGCTCGCCCTCATATTCCTCCCGCAAATCTGCATGGGCGTCAATGTGAATGACAGCAAGATCTGGATATTTTTCATACATTGCTTCTATAATTGGCCAGCTGACAAGATGCTCGCCACCTAATCCTAACGGGAATTTTCCTTTTTCTAGAATTTGATCGACATACTTACGGATCATTGTAAGGCTTCTTTTCGGATTACCAAAAGGTAGTGGGATATCTCCCGCATCAAAATAGGTTACTTCTTCTAAATGACGGTCTAAATAAGGACTATATTCTTCTAAACCAATTGACGCCTCACGAATTCGATTCGGACCAAAACGTGATCCTGGACGGAAGCTAACAGTCCAATCCATCGGCATCCCGTAGATTATTGCCTCAGCAGCTTGAAAATCTGGTCTGGACATAATAAATACTTTTCCAGAGTAGGCTTCTTCAAATCGCATTTACCTCTTCCTCCTCTATAGAGTTAAGTCTGCTACAAATTTCGGCAGAACAAAGCTGGCATGGTGTAACTCTTTTGTATAATACTTTGTTTCAATATTAAAAAAACGCTCCTCTTTCACTTTTAACGGATCATGAATTTTACTTCCGATCGTAAACGTCCACAAACCACTTGGGTAGGTAGGAATATTCGCCGTATACAAGCGCGTGACAGGGAAAATCTCTTTTACATCCGCATATACCTGACGAATTAAATCTGCTTTAAACCAAGGGTTGTCTGTTTGTGCGACAAAGATACCATCGTCCTTCAATGCTTTGGCAATTCCTGCATAAAAGCCTTTCGTAAAAAGGTTAACTGCTGGTCCGACTGGTTCTGTGGAATCGACCATTATCACATCATATGCCTTTTCACTTTCTGCAATATGCATAAAACCATCCGCTACACGTACTTCCACACGGGGATCATCTAATTTGCCAGCAATAGAGGGCAAATATTTTTTGGAATATTCAATTACTTTTCCGTCGATATCTACAAGAACAGCTTTTGTAACAGAGGCGTGTTTCAGAATTTCACGAATAACTCCACCGTCTCCACCCCCGACAACCAATACTTCTTTCGGATTAGGGTGTGTAAACAATGGAACATGTGCGACCATTTCATGGTAGACAAACTCATCCTGCTCTGTCGTCATAACCATGTCATCCAAAAGCAACATGTTACCCCATTCCGCTGTTTCGATCATATCGAGCTTTTGGAATGCTGTTTGCTCCGTATGGTGCGTTTTATTCACTTTCATCGTGATGCCAAAGTTTTCTGTTTGTTTTTCGGTAAACCATAGACCCATCTGGATCGCTCCTTTATCTATATCCAATAATTATTTTAATAGTAAACAATACTATTCTAGAGTTTTTCCGTAAAAAATCAAGTCATTCTTACATCTTATATGTTTATACCTGTTCTGTTTTATCCATAATGCTAATATAAGTTTTTCACTCACACAAAAAAATGGAGGTGTGGTCAGGTGAAACGCATGCGTAGGAGAAGGAGAAAAAAGAAACTTTTGTTAAAATTAGGGGTCTTCTTTGTATTAATGGCAGGGTCTTGTGTTGCAGTCCTGTTGATTGCGAGTTTTTTACTAGGCCCACCTTCGTTAGACCGTCCGCAAAATACTATTTATTACAGTAATGACGGTGAAGTAATCGGAGAAGAATTTGGCACCGAAAAAAGATATTGGGTACCACTTGATGAAATAGATGATCGCTTGGAACAAGCAACGGTCTTGACAGAGGATCAACATTTTTATGATCATTTCGGTTTTGACCTTAAACGTTTAGCTGGTGCAATCTGGAATGATATTCGGACGATGTCGTTAAAAGAAGGCGCAAGCACGATTACCCAACAGTATGCCCGTAACCTTTTTCTTTCACATGAGAAAACATGGAAACGGAAATTATACGAAGCTTTCTATACCATTCGCTTAGAAATGTTTTATGACAAGGAGGAGCTGTTAGAGGGGTATTTAAACACCATCTATTTTGGCCATGGCGCCTACGGTATCGAAGCTGCAAGCAGATTCTTTTTTGATAAATCTGCAGCAGATCTCAGTTGGGCAGAAGCAGCTATGCTGGCAGGAATACCGAAAGGACCGACACACTATTCGCCTTTTCATGATTTCGATAAAGCCAAGGGCAGACAGGAACTGATTTTATCCAATCTTCATGACAAGAATGTGATCGATGATGTCACATACGAAAAAGCCTTGAATGAAGAATTAACTTTTTCTGAAGATCGTATGATTACCACACAAGGTGTTGCACCTTATTTCCAGGATGTCGTTGTCAATGAGTTGCAAGCGTTACTGGATGTAAGTATGGAAGATATTCGTTCCGGAGGCTATCAAGTTTATACCACTTTAGATTTGGAACAGCAGCAAGCAATGAATCAAGCATCTACTATAATCGATGCTAATTCGGAAATTCAACTTAGTGCCGTTGCAATGGATCCAAGTTCGGGAGCTGTTACTGCACTTGTTGGTGGACGGGATTATGAAACTTCTTCTTTTAATCGGGTAACACAGGCAAAGAGAATGCCAGGTTCGGCTTTTAAACCTTTTCTTTATTATACAGCTCTAGAAAATGGCATGACCGCGGCCACGACTTTAATGAGTAAGCCGACGACTTTTGAGTTAGCTGATGGTAAAAGCTATCAGCCTAGCAACTATAATGATTATTATGCCAATCAACCAATCACAATGGCACAAGCAATGGCTCTTTCGGATAATATCTTTGCTGTCAAGACCAATCTTTATGTAACACCAGAACGATTTGCACGAGTAGTCAAAGATAAATTCAACTTTAAAAGTGAGTTAGACCCCGTCGCATCACTTGCATTAGGAACAGAAGTGGTAACGATGGAAGAGATGGTAACAGGCTACAGTATCATTGCCAATGGCGGTCTTGATGTAGAAAGCCATACCATCATCAAAGTGACAGACGCATATGGAGAAATATTGTATGACAGGGAAGAAGAACAGACAAAAGACCAAGGATGGGGCCTTTTCTCCAAACAGGATGATGATCAAGTATTGAGAGAAGAGTATGCATATATACTGGCTGACATGATGAAAGGGATGTTCGAAGAAGAATTAAATGGTTATATGAGTGTTACTGGGGCATCTATAGCCGATAAGCTATCACACGAATATGCTGGTAAATCAGGAACAACTAATGCAGATAACTGGATGATTGGTTTTACACCTGCTTTAACTGCCGGAGTCTGGGTTGGTTACGATGACAATCGAGATATTGTCCAAACAAGTGACCAGCAATACGCGAAGGAAGTATGGGCGTCCTTTATGGAGTCCGCTCATGAAAATTTACCAGAAGAAGATATTGTTAAGCCTGAAAATGTGGTGGAAGCGTCGATAGATTTAAATACTGGTTACCTCGCATCAGATGAATGCGGCCAAACGCATACGATGTTATTTGTGAAAGGAACAGAGCCTACGAAATATTGTACAGTTCATTTAGAAGACTATAATCAGGAACATCCTGAAGACCTGGAAGAAATGATACCGGAAGATCGTTTATTAGAAAACTGGTGGGAATGGCTATGGACTGGAGAAGAAGATGAGCACTAAACGGAAAAAGGCTGGGCAAATGCCCAGCCTTTTCCGGTCCTAGTAACGAAGAGTTACCATGTGTGTATATTTTATAAAAAATTGATCTCTTAGGACAAGTATAATTGTCCATTTTCAGATAATGTTCACAAAATGTTCACTATTCTGGTAATGCCTGTTTTAATTCATCTGAAGAATTTTCCCACATTTCAGGGTCGAATTCCCGTAAGAAATCACCTAATAATTTTTGCGATTTCGCATCCATATGATCGACAATCACATGTCCTTTCATCGATTTATCCATATTATTCACATGCTCTGGCATGGATTTATAGGCACGTTTAATGGAACGATCGACACGAATTTCACAGCCTGTTACACCATGATAGTATGGGCCATTTTCTCCCCGTTCCACCGTTACCCAGACAATCCAGTACAATTTACCGTTTGGTACGTCTTCTTTATTAGGAAGAAATTTCACACGACGTTCCACTTCACTTCTCGCATGCATAGCTCCCATATCTACAAAAGCACGATCTTCATTTGGGTCGACAATCACAGGGGAGATATTCTCTAAACTAATCGATCCGACACCATATCCACCATGCCCGTCCGTGGAATCGTCCTTCATGATCGTAAATTGATTGGATTTCTTTTTCTTTTCTTCACTCATGACAATCCTCCTACTGATTTTACTATTTATTGTAGCATGTTTGAAAAGGTGTTTTCATCTTCTTTGTTTCCCTTTTTTTGTGTTTACGATACAATGATATGGAAAAACCCCTAGGGTACTTATCTTTAAAAAAAGGAGAGAATACATATGCCATACGTGACAGTACAAATGCTAGAAGGAAGAACAGATGAACAGCGTAAAGCATTGATTGAAAAAGTAACAGATGCGGTGGTGGAAACAACTGGTGCATCTCGTGATAAGGTTGTTGTGTTTGTGGAAGATATTGATAAGCGTAATTACGGTGTTGGTGGCAAACGTTTAATTGACTGAGAAGTTATTAGAGAGGATGAAGGACAGTTTTTCTAGATTGGATGCTTTTTAGTCCTTCATCCTGCTTATGATAGACACTTTTTCCCGATTTAATGTTCTTTTGTCCTTCATCGGGGCTATGATGGACACTTTTTCCCGATTGGATGTTCTTTTGTCCTTCATCGGGGCTATGATGGACACTTTTTCTCGATTGGATGTTTTTTTGTCCTTCATCAGGGCTATGATGGACACTTTTTCCCGATTGGATGTTTTTTTGTCCTTCAACGGGGCTATGATAGACACTTTTTCCCGATTGGATGTTCTTTTGTCCTTCATCGGGGCTATGATGGACACTTTTTCTCGATTGGATGTTCTTTTGTCCTTCATCGGGGCTATGATGGACACTTTTTCTCGATTGGATGTTTTTTTGTCCTTCATCGGGGCTATGATGGACACTTTTTCCCGATTGGATGTTTTTTTGTCGTTCATCGGGGCTATGATAGACACTTTTTCCCGATTGGATGTTCTTTTGTCCTTCATCGGGGCTATGATGGACACTTTTTCCCGATTGGATGTTCTTTTGTCCTTCATCGGGGCTATGATGGACACTTTTTCTCGATTTAATGTTCTTTTGTCCTTCAGATTCCATTCTTTTTCTATTCCTATTCCTTCCCAAAAAAAATAACCCGTCATGGTACCGACCCCCGAAAGTTAGAGTAAAAAACCTAACTTTCGGGGGTGTTTTTATGGTCAAATATAGTGAAGAATTTAAAGTAAAGCTTGTCACCGAGTATTTGTACGGGA